>JANLWV010000366.1:0-3379 GCA_031364765.1 Vicinamibacteria bacterium | reverse complement strand
CCTCCAACCGCCGAGATGTTCTACCCGGTGCTCCAACGGCCGGAAGGCTTCAGCAATGTGATGGTGAAGACCGGCGGCGAACCATTGGCTCTCCTCGGTTCGGTGCGCGCCGCCCTGGCCGAAGTGGACGCCAGCATTCCGCTCACGAATCCGAACAGTTATGAGACGCTGGTCGCGCGGAACACCGCGGTCCGACGCATGATCATGAGCCTGCTGACCGCGTTTGCCAGCGTGGCCCTGCTCCTCTCGATGTTCGGCGTTTACAGCGTGATGGCCTACGCGGTGGGCCAGCGGACAGGTGAAATCGGAGTGCGCATGGCCATGGGGGCGCTGCCCGAGCAGGTGCAGCGCATGGTGGTCGCCCAGGGCCTGCGCCTCACCGGGCTGGGGGTCGCGGTCGGCGTTATCGGCGCCTTCTTCGTCACTCAGATGATGCGGTCGTTGTTGTTCGAGACGCCTCCCGCGGAACCTGTCATCTATCTGTCGATAGCGGCGCTGCTGACCGCGGTGGCAGCGCTTGCCTGCTGGGTTCCCGCTCGTCGCGCCGCCGGTGTGGATCCCATGACCGCGCTGCGCGACCACTAACGCCTGCGAGATCGCGGTGGTGCGTACCCGCTCGCGATGACGGCGCGGCCGCGATCACGCCACGCCGAGCAGTCGGGGGCGATCCGAATCGGCGGCGGCCAGGCCAAGGGCGCGGCAGACCTCGGCCACCGTCTCGTCGCGACAGCCGATGAATTCGAGAAGCCGGCGCACGAAGCGACGCCGGGTCCTTGGGTCGATCGTCATCACCGCCCAGAATTGAGTGCCGTCGATCTGGCGGGCGTGATTGTGCGCACGAACCTCCTGGATTTCGTCGCGGCTGAGCATGAGGTAGCGGTGGCCGCTCTCCTGACGCGAGATGAAGTCGCCGAAGTCGCCCGCGTGGTTCGTAGCACACCAGGCGAGGAGCGCCAGGTAGCGCTCGGTGGGCTCGGTCAGAGCGCGGAATTCGGCGCCGACGAGGAAAAGGAACAGGTTGTCGCTGTCGAGCGGGGGACGGCCTTCCCGAAGCAGCGCGGCCAGCAGTTCGTCGAGTGTGAGGTTCCTCGCCGTGGCGAGGCGCTGCAGGGCCGCGTAAGTCTCGTCGCTGAACTCGACGGTTTTCATGTGGTTCTCCAGGCTACCCCGACGACGCGCGTCGATGGGGAATCCAACATACAAGCCGCGTGCCACGCACCGGTCAGGCATTGGGGCCCCACAAACTGGCGGCGTCCAGTTGGTTAGGGCTGGGAACTGTCCGTCTATGGAATCCCAATTCCCGCAAACGGACGCGACCGTCTCGCCTGCGTGGGCGAAGGAGCAGAGGCGAAAAAGGCAACTCTTCGGTTGCATATGAGTTCAAACCGGTGCTATGAACAGGCAACCAAGGGGTTGCATATGAGTACAGATCGAATCGAAAAGAAGGTCCTGCTGAAGGCGCCGCAGCCAAGGGTCTGGAGCGCGATCAGCGACTCCAGCCAGTTCGGGTCGTGGTTTGGAGTGGCCTTTGACGGCCCGTTCGTGGCGGGCCAGAGTCTTTCCGGCCGCATCGTCGGCACCACCGTTGACCCCGAAGTGGCGAAGCTTCAAGAGCCGTTTGAAGGCCAGCCCTTCGGCATCGTGGTCGACCGGATCGAGCCCATGACCTTGTTCTCGTTCCGGTGGCATCCCTATGCCGTAGACCTCAACACCGACTACTCGAGAGAGCCGACCACCCTCGTGACATTCGAGCTACAGGAAGGAACCGACGGCACTCTGTTGACCATCACCGAGTCCGGTTTCGACGGCATTCCGATCGAACGACGCGCCGAAGCCTTCAGGGCCAACGACGGCGGCTGGACGCATCAGTCGCAACTCATTGCGAAATACGTGGCGATGCAGAGGGACTGAGCAGGCATGGCCACACCCACCGCGAACGCCGGGCAGCTTGTTGCGGCGGGACTGATCTTCGCGGCACTCGGTGATGCGACACGCCTCCGAATCGTCGCTCGTTTGTGCGACGACGGACCTCTCTCGATCGTGCGGCTGTCGGATGTCGCGGACGTTTCGCGCCAGGCGATTACCAAGCACCTCAACGCACTCGAGGCCGCTGGCCTCGTCGAGAGTCGCCGGGCCGGCCGCGAACGCATCTGGGCACTAAAGCCGAAGAAAATCGGAGAGGTGCGTCGTTACCTCGAGCAGATCTCCGGTCAGTGGGACAAGGCGATCGGACGCTTGCGAACACTGGTGGAAGACTAGTCACGTCGAAGCAATGCGCGCGACTGGTGTTCCAGCTGGCACGCGGTATGCGCGCTCGCCAGGCCTGACGCTTCGAGCGCTTTCCGCATCGCGCCGTGGCGCGTTAGCTCTTCTTGCCGACGCCGACGTTCATGTCCATGACCGCCCCGATGGCCCAGCCAATCATGGCGGCGACGGCGGCGGTTATCGGACCGATCACGAGCCCGCCGAGTCTGGGGGGCAAAGCGTTCGCGAAGGTGATCGTCTGGCCCATGAGCTCATCATTGATGGCGGCGGGATAGTTGAAGTAGGTCTGAATGCCCGCGGCGATCGAGATCATCGTCATCGTGAAAATCACGACCTGCGCGTAGAGGCCCATGAGAGCGCCCGTCTTCGCCGCGTCTTTGAGCGAAAGACCGGCGAGACCGCGGGCCAGAGCCGCGGTGAGAGCGGCGGCCACGAATGTCAGTGTCACCAGGCTGACCGCGGCGATCCGCGGATGCTCGTAGGGGACGCCTCTTGCGCCGGCGACGAGACGAATGACCGTGAAGATGAGCAGCACGACCCAGAAGGGGCTCGCGAGTTTTGTCGGTTTGGGCATGGCGTTTTCAGATCCTCCGCGTTGTCGAGGCGTCATGCCTCGAAAGTTGCGACGATTCTACAAGCAGATTCCTGCGCCTCGGACGCCTACTCCGTTGTTCTTCAACCATTGAGCGCTGCCGCGATGGTCGTTGCCAGCGGGGTGGTCGGCCGGCCGAGGAGCTTGCTCATCTGGCGGCCGTCGTCGAACAACGCGCCTTTACAATATCCGCACCGCTCATTCGTCAACCCTCGTAGGCGAAGAATGTGGCGAACCTGGAAGCAATGACACTCGAACAGGACCAGCGGATTTCGGAGGTGGTCAGTCGGGAGCGGTCCCGGCTGCGCAGCTTCATTCGAAGGCGCGTGCCCGACCCGCGAGACGTCGCCGCGAGGGTGCGGGGTGCGTTACGGCGAGGCTGATTCCGGTCAGGCGCGTAATGGACCGCATGGAAACGCCCTCGACCATCATTCCGAGGATTTGTGCGCGGGTCTTGCGGTCCAGTTTGTTCATATTGCCCCATCTAAAGGTTGACAATCCTTTCGCTATGGTTGACAATCT
>JANLWV010000336.1:0-2348 GCA_031364765.1 Vicinamibacteria bacterium | reverse complement strand
GCCCATCTGCTCCGAGCCGACCGCCATCGCGACGTCATAGGCGCCGGAGGCGATGGCGATGTAGGCCTCGCGGAAGGCCGTCGAGCCGGTCGCGCAGGCGTTGGCAACGTTGACCACCGGGATCCCCGTCTGGCCGAGGTTCTGGAGGATCCGCTGGCCCGAGCCGGAGGTCTGGTAGAGGTTGCCGCTGTACAGCGCCTCGATGTTCTTCATCGTCATGCCCGCATCGGTCAGGGCTTCGAAGCCCGCCTGAGCGGCCAGCTGGGAGACATCGCGGTCCGGGTAGCGCCCGAACTTGATCATGGAAACGCCGACGATGGCTACTTCACGCATGGGTTGGTTCTCCTTTTTCTTCGCGGTTCGAAGGTTCTGGGGCCTAGGCCGGGCGGTAGCGATAGGCCACGTAGGAGTTGCCTTCGCGGTCTTCTGAACACTTCTCGGTGTACATCTTCAGCTTCATGCCGAACGTGATGTTCTCGGGCTTCGGGTCGATCTCGATGTTGGAGTTGATGGAAACGCCTTCGGGAAGGTCCACGATCGCGGCGACGTAGGGCGCCTTCACGTAGGGCGTGGCCTGGTGGATGATCGTGAAGACGTGGACTTCGGCGTCGCGGCCGAGCTTCACCTCGGTGAACGGGCCAGCCGAGCTGCACTTGCCGCAGTACATGCGCGGGCCGGCGTACAGCGCCCCGCAGGCGCAGCGGTTGCCGAAGAGGTAGTCCTCCTCGCGAGTCGCGCCGAGGCGCAGGTACGGGACGAGCGGGCGGAGTTCTGGTGTGACTACTGCCTGGTCAGCCAAGCGGGTTCCCCCTTCTTCCATGGAGTGGAGTTCCTGGTGGGGGATGGGGCGCGGACGTGCCAGCCCCTCGCCGAGGAAGCGCGACCGTATTGTGGTCAGCCGCCGCGGGCGCGTCAAGCGGTCGGGCGCCGCTACGGCTCCGGAACCTCGCCCGGCTTAAGCGCCCGAAGTCCGTTGGCCGCCAATTCCTCAATGGGCAGGGCGAGCCACTTCTCCGCGCAGACGAGGAAGGCCTCGCCGATGCCGCCGACCTTCACGTTCTGACCGATCGCCTTGTTCGCCACGCGGTCCGGCCGTGCTGCGTTTACCTGCGTGACGAGGCCAGCCAGGTCGGCCTGGGCGAACGGCAGCGAGCGGTCCTTTCGCGTCTCGAACCCGGCGCCTGCCATGCATTTCGAGAACGGCGCCCACCGCGGGTTGTACCACGGCGATTTCGCCTTCTCCTCGTCGGAAATCGCCCGGTTGTCCCAGGCGCCGTAGGAGTCCCAGAACTCGCCCGTATCTGGGCGAATGAACCGGTTGTACGTTGGCGGTGGCGGCCCATCTTCCTGAGGGGGCGCGCGCAAGGCCTGGTCGTCACCGCCGCTGCAACCCGCCGGCAACGCTCCCAGCCCCAACAGCAGCGCGAACGCTACCCAGACCAGCGGCCGGTCTCTCATCTCTGTCACCCTGGAGATTAGGACGCCGCGTCAAGCCGAAAAGTTCCCGTCCACACGCACCAGCCCTCCAGGAACTCACTACCGGCTACTGGCTGCCGGCTACTTATGTATCGCCATCGGGTAGGGACAATCGACGCGCGAACCGCCATCATTCACCGCATGGGCAGGACGCGCTCACCTCAGCTAACCCTCACCAAACGCCAGCGCGAGGTCCTCGACCTCGTCGCCGAGGGGTACTCCAACCGCGAGATCGGCGAGGCCCTCGGCATCTCGCTCGACGCCGCCAGGTGGCACGTCGGCGAACTGCTCTCGAAGTTCGGCGTCGATTCGCGGGAGGAGTTGGCCGCTCGTTGGAAGGCCGAACGCGGTTCGCCCCTCTCGCGCCTCGCCGCCCCGCTCGGCCTCATCCCCGGGGGCGTGGCCTTGAAGGCGGGTGTGGCCGCCGCGGCCGTCGCCGTCCTCGGTGTGGTCGTCGTCCTCCTCGTGCTCGCCCGCGGCTCAGACCCGGCCAACCCGTCGCTTGGCCCGGGCATATGGGTCGCGCTCATCGCTGTCGGACCGCCCGGGGACCAGCTCGCTCCCGCCCCGGTCCGGGCATTCGAGGCGGTCTCGGGCGAGGAGCGTTCGTTCGGTCCGCCCGAGACCTACATCGCCGTAGCCTGGTCGCCCCGTGGGGACCGCCTCGCCGCCCTCGGCGTCGGCGACCTCGCGCGTGAGGACGATTCCGAGGTCACGATTCGCGTGTGGGATGCTTCCGGCGCGGAGGCGGGCGCATGGCGCCCGGGGCCTGACGTCTTCGCTGCCCCAGTCCTTCACTGGTCCCCCGATGGCTCGCGTCTCGCCGTCGTCCACAGCGGCGGGGTCGCCATCCTCGATGAGAACGCGCGGCT
>JANLWV010000333.1:0-33341 GCA_031364765.1 Vicinamibacteria bacterium | reverse complement strand
GCCGCCCAGCATCCCGTCGGGCGTCCCCCCGACCGTTCCGCCGTCAATACCGGTCGCCATTCCGTCGACCGATCCGGCCTCCGATCCGTTCTCGACACCAAACTGCTTCAAGGGATCGATACCCTTCTCCGGTTCGATCGGTTTGGGATCGTCCGGCATTTTGGGTTCGACCAGCACATCGGGGTCCGGAGGCTTGGCGCCGGTTTTCTCAGGAGCCTTTTCCACTGGCTTGCTGGAAGCGCCCTTGGGCAGAGGCGGGGGAGGTGGCGGGGGCGGGTTGTACATGAGGACCCTGAGGTAGTCGACCGGCGGCGGGCTTTCGTCGTAGAGGAGCGGAGACAGAACAACGGCCAGCGCCATGGCGCCATGAAGACCCAGCGAAAGTCCGAACCATCGCCCCTCTCCCTTCGGCTTTCGCACCTCTCCCGTGTAAACAGAGAAGAGGTCGACCCGGGCGTTTGGGGGCTGTTCGTTCTCGGTCATAGGCGGCTCCGCGGAAAGGAACAGCAAGAAAACTGCCACTTCTTAAGAGCCCGCGGAGTCTACCCCCCGACCGCGATCTCCCCGGTGGCCCAATCGTCGGCGCGCGCGCCAAAGATCAGGTGGCTCCGTTGAACGGATTCCTAGGCGGAGGGGACCCGGGTGGCTTGACGGTTCTGCCACCACACCACGATCGGACTCGCGATGTAGATGGTCGAGTAAGTCCCGACGAGAATCCCGATCACCATGGTGAAGCCGAAGCCCCTGAGCACTTCGCCTCCAAAAAGGAACAGGCCAAGGACCGCGAGGAATGTGGTGCCGTTCGATATCAACGTTCGAGTGAGCGTCTGATTCAGCGAGTCGTTCAGAATCTTCGAAAGCGAGTCCTTCTTCTTGGTCTTGAGATTTTCGCGGGCGCGGTCGAAGATGACGATCGTGTCGTTCACGGAGTAGCCCACGAGGGTCAACAGAGCCGCGATGATGTTCAACGTGATCTCGTAGTTGAAGAAGGCCAGGAAGGCAAGGGTTACGAGCACATCGTGAAACACCGCGATGGTCGCCGCCGCGCCCCAGATCGCGCCCCCGAAGCGCCAGGTGATGTAGAGCAGCTGAAAGATCAGGCCCCAGACGGTGAGTTGAACCGCCTTCTGACGCAAATCCGCGCCGACCGTCGGCCCGACGATCTCGGAAGAGGACTCCAGGATCTTGTTCTCGGGGTACCCGGTGTTGATCGCCGCCAGGGCCGAGTTCGCCGCCTGATCGAGGTTGCTCTCGTCGGCCCCCGCGACCCTCACGAGGACCTGATTCTTGCTGGGGTCGTCGTAGGTCTGGATCACCGCGTCCGGGACCACGGTTCGAATCCGGTCCGTCTCGGGTGTTTTCTCGAAGCGGAGAATCAATTGTGTTCCTCCGGAGAACTCGACGCCGTAGCCCTTTGCTTCGGCGCCGATATAGACACCCTTCGCGAGCATGAAGCCAACTCCACCAAAGATCACCGCGAGGCTCAGGGCCACGAAATACTTCGTTTTGCCGAGGAAGTCGAAATTGGGGTTCTTGAGAATCTCGAGCATTTTCTGGGCGATTCCGTTAGATGGAGAGGGTGTCGACTTTGCGGTCGCCGAGCACCCATTCGAAAAGGAACTTACTCACGAAGTACGAAGCGAAAACGTTCGCGATAAGACCCCAGACGAGAGTCACGGCGAAACCGCGGATCGCACCGGTTCCGAATTGGAAAAGAAAAGCCGCGGCAATGAGCGCGGTTGCGTGGGTGTCGAGGATGGTGATCCAGACTCGGTCGAAACCGTTGCTGACCGCGGTCTTGACTGTCTTCCCCGAACGAAGCTCTTCGCGAATGCGCTCAAACACCAGGACATTGGTATCAACGCCGACGCCGACGGTCAGGATGATTCCGGCGATCCCCGGGAGGGTCAGGGTTGCGCCCGCGTAGGCCATGGCGCCCAAAAGGATCAGAAGGTTCGCGAGAAGAGCCACCACGGCGTTCACTCCCGACATGCGGTAGTAGAGGAGCATGAAGAGGGTGATGAAACCCATGCCGGCCGCCGAGGCCATAATGCCCGAGCGAATCGAGTCCTTGCCGAGCGACGCGCTGACCGTGTGCTCCTGCAGGAAGTTCAAGGTCGCGGGTAGGGCGCCGGCGCGCAGGACCTTGGCGAGGGTGTCCGCTTCTTCTTGCGAGAAGGTTCCCTGAATGACGCCGGAATCCGTGATGCGTGAGTTGATGACGGGCGCTGATTCCACCGTGCCGTCGAGGATGACGGCGAGACGCCGACCCACGTTGTCCCCGGTGGCCTGGCCAAACTTCTGGGCGCCCGTCGGGGTCAGAGAGAACTGGATATCCGGAAGCCCGGTTTCGCCGCTGACGCTCGGACGCGCATTCTTGAGGTCGCGCCCGGTGATGACCGCTTCTTTTCGCACCAGATAAAAGGATCGGCTTCCCGGCTCGGCACCGGCGCCGGTCACGATCTCCATGGTGGGTGGCGGTTCGGTCTGTCCCGGGGGCAGGAGCATTTCCCTGGTGGTCGCTTCGTTTTCAACCAGCTTGAGCGACAGCTGTGCCGTCCGCTTGATCATGTCCTTGGCTCGGACCACATCGGTCACGCCCGGGAGCTGAACGAGGATCTGGTCTCCGGCGCTTCCGTGGGCGGTGATGACGGGTTCGGCCACGCCCAGTACGTTTACGCGGCGCCCCAGAGTGCGGATCGACTCCTGAACTGTCTGATCCTTGAGGACACGCTTGTAGGGGTCGGTCAGCTTGATGGAGAAGCCGGTGCTGGTTTCGCTCAGGTGCCACTCGGTGGACCGGAAGAAGTCGCGCAAGGTCGTGCGCGCGTCCTTGATTCGCGCCGGTTCCACGCCCTCGACGGAGAACTCGTCGATGCCCGTTCCCATGACCTTGGCCGCGGGCATGCCCGCCCGCCCCAACTCACTCGAGGCCAGCGAAACACCGTCGGAGACGGTGGCGCGGAGGGCATCGTCCGTGACGACCTTCATGATCAGGTGCATGCCTCCCTTGAGATCGAGCCCGAGTTTGATTTTCTTCTGAATGGGCCACATGGAGACGAAGCAGGCGATCAGGAACGAAGAGTAAAGAATGGCTTTGGTCCGCAATTCCTTTCGCAGGAAAGTCCAGACGAGGGCCCCCACCGCGACCGAAATGACGAGCCAGAGCACGAACGGATTCGTTGTAAGACTGTCCATCATGATTTCCTAGGGTTTGGATCCTTCGCCCGCATTCTCAAGCGACCCAATGGCGCTGCGCTGGACGCGGATTTTTGTGTTGTCGGCTATACGAACGGAGACCACCAGGTCCTCGACACCCACAATGACTCCGTAGATTCCCGAGGCCAGAATCACGCGGTCTCCCGCCTTGAGCGACTTCAGCAATTTTTCCTGGTCCGCTTGCTTCTTTCGAGATGGACCGATCACCAGGACATAGAAAATCCCGAAGACGATCGCCATCGGCAGGAATGCTTCAAAGACGCTTGGCTGGGCCGTGGCGGCCTGCAAGGTCGTGAAAAAAACAGAGTCCATGTTGATGGGTTTGGTCCGGATGGAAACGCGCCGATTCCCGAGAGTTCCCCGTCCAGGGGGTCAGGCAGAGAAACCCTGGAGGGTCTCTTGCCGGAACGTTTCAAAGCGGCCCGCGACGATACTCTCCCGCGCCCTAGAGACCAAATCCAGATAGAAGAAGAGATTGTGCAAGGTGGCCAGGACCGCTCCCGTGATTTCGTTCGTCTGGTGCAGGTGACGAAGGTAGGCCCGCGAAGTTATCCGGCAGGCGGGGCACCCACAGGCGGGGTCGATGGGCGAAGGGTCCCGGGCAAACTTCGCGTTCCGAATCGACAGCTTTCCCCTCCACGTGAACAGTTGTCCGTTGCGCGCATTCCGGGTGGGCAGGACGCAGTCGAACATGTCCACGCCCCGCGCGATCCCCTCAAGGAGGTCCTCCGGCGTTCCGACGCCCATGAGGTAGCGCGGTTGATCTTCGGGCAGGTGCTTGTCCATGACATCCAGGATGCGCCACATGTCGTCCTTGGGCTCGCCCACGGAAAGTCCTCCAATCGCATATCCCGGGAAACCGATCGACGTGATGGCCCGGGCGCTCTGCTCTCGAAGGTCGTCGTGGACGCCCCCTTGGACGATCCCGAAGAGCCACTGGTCCTCCCGGGTGTGCGCCTGCTTGGATCTCGCCGCCCAGCGAGCCGTCCGCTCCGTCGCACCCTGAACCTCGTCGCGCGAGGCGGGGAAGGGAGGACACTCGTCGAACGCCATGATGATGTCGGCCCCGAGTTTCATCTGGATTTCCACGGAGCGCTCGGGTGAGAATTCCAGACGCGAGCCGTCCAAATGGCTGCGAAACACTACACCTTCCTCGGTCCGTTTCCGCAGAGTCCTTAGACTCATGACCTGATAACCGCCACTGTCCGTGAGGAACGGTCGCTGAAATCCGGTGAACCCGTGAAGACCACCGAGCCCGCTCACCAAGTCCTCACCGGGCCGCACATGCATGTGATACGTGTTCGCGAGAATGATCTGCGCCCCCATCTCTTCGAGTTGAGTTGCGGTGAGTCCTTTGACCGAGCCTCCGGTTCCGACCGGCATGAAAACCGGTGTCCTGATGCTGCCGTGCGGAGTGACCAGGTGGCCCGATCGGGCTCGATCACATCGCGCCTCCACCAGAAACTCAAGAAATTTCAAACAACCCCGTCATGATCGGGGCGGAGTATAAAGAACCCACAGGCCAGAAGAGACGGACAGGGCGCCATATAAGAAACCATAATGCTCACGGAACCGCACTGCGTCCCTCGAAGAACCCACGCGGGCCTGCGTCAGAACTAGATCGAACCGGCATCCCCCGGTCGCCCCCTCCCAGAGCGTTTGTGTTAAAGAAACAATATAAGTGTCGAGGAATCGATGTCACACACCACAGGTTCTCAACAGAACTTCCACAGGCTAAGACGCTGAAATAAATGGAGACGGACCGCTGAAAATTCCTACGGACCTCTTGACAATGTGCAAGTCATTACCTACGCTCCAACTAGTGCATGCCCTTATTGTCAACACAAAATGTTGGAAACGGGGGCCGGCAATACCGAGATCGAAAGGGGGGATTACACACCATGGCTGCTAAGAAAGCTGCTAAGAAGGCTGCAAAGAAGAAGAAGTAAGTCGCTTCCATTTGCGGCTTCAGGAGGGGGTGAGCGATCACCCCCTTTTTTATTTCGCCCCGTGGCCTCCGAAGACAAAACGCTCTATCGCATACGCGACACCGTCCTCGTCATTGCCCGGAACCACTTCGAGCCCGAGTGAACGCAAGCCCGGATCCGCGTTCCCCATCACACATCCAAAGCCCGCAGCCTGGAGCATCAAACGGTCGTTCCAGTTGTCGCCAATCGCCAGAACCTGGCTGATTTCAAGACTCCAGCGCGAACACAGGAAACGCAACGCCTCAGACTTGTCCACGCCGGGCGCCACCACATCGATCAGCGAAAGATCATCTCTGGGATAGACCGTTCTGAGCGCTGAAACCCCGAAGCTTTGAGCCTCGATCGCGGCGGCGAGGTCCCCCATCTCGTTCATCGAACCGCCAAACATCACCTGAAGAGGATCGTCGCGCTCAGCGGCGAGGGCCGTCTCGAGATTTGGAACCACGCGGACATCGGGATGAGACCGGCTGAGGTAATACGCGAGAAGGGTATGCGAGGGCGATGCACTTTCAACGCACAGGAGACCCTCGCCGCGATGACCGAAATGGACAACCGGGTCGGCGCCCGCGCCTTTGGTGAAGGCGACCACGGCGATTGCGGAGGACCGCGCGAGCGGGCAGACCCGAATCGGCAGGGAGTTTTCCATCACCAAGCCGCCGTTGTGCAGGACGAGGACCGGATCGCCCGGGATGAGATCGGCGATCCTTTTGGCCGCCGGATAGCGTCGTCCCGTGACGAGAGCGATGCGAATACCCGCACTCCTCGCCGCCGCTATTGCCGCGTGATTCCGCGGGGAGATCTCCTTGCGTGAATTGAGCAGCGTGCCGTCGATGTCGAGAGCGAGAACGCGGATCGGGCCTCGGGCCAAGGCACTCAACGCGACTCGCGACCGTCAAAGACGTCGATGCGCTCGATCACGTCGCCGGGACGGATCTTCTCGACCACATCCATGCCCGTGAGCACGGAACCGAACTGGGTGTAGAAGCCATCAAGATGCGGCTGGGGGTCGAGGGTGATGAAAAACTGCGACCCCGAGGTGTCCTTCCCGGAAAGAGCCATGCCAAGAGCGCCTCGGCCGTAAGGCCGTCCGCTGTACTCGCAACGAATCGTGAATCCAGGCCCCCCGTAGCCATCGCCGCGCGGGTCGCCGCCTTGAACCACGAATCCCGGCACCACCCGATGGAAGGTGAGACCGTTAAAAAAGCCGGCCTGCGCGAGTCGCACAAACGACATCGAGGTCAGGGGAGCATCGACGAGATCGAGCGCCATTTCGATTTTCCCGTAGCGGGTAATGATCACCGCCCGCGGCGCGTACAACCCCGCCTCCGGCTCGTAGATAGACACTGCTCGACGGGCATCGGCGATGCGAATGGCGGTTTCCTCCGGGGGCGCAAAGCCTTCAGACAGCGTGGCGAGCGCTCTTTGCCGTACCACCCGCGACGGGTCTGAGCCGGCGATCCGTCGCCGCAAAGCCAGGCGCTGTTCATCGGGGTTCTTCGCCACCGCGTCCACCAGGGTGAGCCGTGCCCCGATGTTGGGGTCTGCAAGCGACGCATCGTAGGTCAAGGAGAAGACCTCCGTGAAGCGCTTCTCGCTCTTTTCTTCAAGGGCCGCCAGTCCCTCGATGGCCGCGGAGCGGACCCCCATGTCCAGGTGTTGGGCGTGATCCACCAGGGTGGGCGCCGCATCCAGACCACGCGCTCGCGTGAGAGCAGACAACACCGCGGGCAGAACCCGCGGGTCGGCGTCTCGCAACATCGGGAGCAGAAGGGGAGCGGCCCGCTCGCCGAGACTCTCGGCCAAACCACCCGCCACCGCCTGGCGAACCCGCCAGTCGCTATCGGGTCCGATCGTCGACAGAACAAGGCCTACCTCTTCCGCGTCGATCCTGATCAGAGCCGGCCATGCAGCGGACCGGATCCACGCATCCGGGTGACCCACGTTCTGGATGACGCGCGAACGCCATCGTGAGTCTCGAGGAAGCGCGGCCAGTGTGAGCAAGGCCTCGCGCCGCAAAGTGAGGTTCGAGGAGTCCATATGAAGCGCCGCCAGAGCGGACCCTTCGGGCGCACCGACCACGGCCACCGCTCGCAACGCCTGGAGGACGACCCCGGGATCATGATCCTCCACGAGACGGCGCAAGATGCCCAGGTGAGACGGGTCCTTGAGCACTCCGAACCCCCGGGCCGCGAGGGAACGGATGTAAACGTCCTCCGCGCTGGTTCCGGCGAGCAGGATCGGCGTCAGTCTAGCGTCTCCGATCCGCATGGCCGCCCAAACGCAGGCCCACCAATCGACCACCGGCCTTCCATCGGGTCCGAGGACGGCGCGGGCGAGCGACGTTGCGTCCTTGAGGCGAGCCAGTGCTATCAGGTGCAGCCGCAACTCGACCCAGGGATCGTCCGCGCGGCCAGGGTCGTCGCCTCGAATCCGCAACACGCCATCCGTCCTAGGCAATGCTCGACGGAAGGCCTCGGCAATGGCCGGACCAGAAGACGCCTGTCCGATTCGGCTGAGAGCCTCGGACGCTCGTCCGCGCACGACCGCGTCCACATCCGAAAGGGCGGTGGAAAGCGCCGGCGTGCTCTCGAGAGCTCCCAGCAACCCGAGCGACATCGCGGTCGCCCGTCGAACCTCCACCTCCGGGTCCTTGAGCTGCAGGATGAGGCGAGGAATCACCAGAGGATCTCCGATGCGTCCGGCCGCCACAGCAGCCCGGCGACGAATTGCCGGGTCATCGTTTCGAAGAAATGCCGGAATCCCCCCCTCGAGGGTCCGAGCGTCCTCAAGCACCAGGAGCCGAGCGAGCATCTCGATTCTTGAGAGTGGGTCCGGCAGGCTCGCCGACCCGGGTGCGCCGCGGCCAGACGTCGCGCAGGAAAGAGGCAGGACGCCGAGAGGAAGGAGCAGAAAGAGATTGATTCGCCGCATCAAGACGGGGATCTTCCAAGGGAATGCGGGCGAAGTGTAATTCTTCGACGCGTCCGGAAGGTCGCCGCGGTGACCCCTTTAGACTTAAGCGTGCACTGTCCCGCCTGTGCCCGGCCGGTCGCGATGGCCCGTAAGAACTGCGTCTATTGCGGAGCCGCGCTTATGGCGGAAGTGCTTGAAGAAGCGGCCTTCGCCGCCCGGCGGGTTCTCCAAACGAAGAGTCTCGTCGACCTTGAAGCGGC
Source organism: Vicinamibacteria bacterium (assembly GCA_031364765.1). Lineage (GTDB taxonomy): Bacteria > Acidobacteriota > Vicinamibacteria > Fen-336 > JAGNNV01 > JAGNNV01. Next base: position 24,961 of record JANLWV010000333.1, on the reverse strand, counting down.
GGCGAGTGTTCTCGGCCGCGATCGACCGCCCAGGCGTTACCTGGTGATCGACACGAAAACCGCGTCAATAGAGAGCCTGGCCGAGGCGTGTTCCGTTTCGGTCTGGGAGGCAAGACAATGGCAAGCGGCGTCGCGTTATCGCCTCGTCAAAGTGAGTACGGAGGCCGCGGACGGACCCTTGGAGTCTGAGTTGAGAAGGAAGGGGCTCAATCTCTTTGTTGTGTCCGAGGAGAGGGTTGCTCGGTCACGAAACCCGATCCTCCTGGAATCGGTCGACCCCGCCTCGACCCCGGCCCAATGCACGCTCCGCGACCAGCCCGAAGGGCCCTCGTTCAGGAGAGAACTGCCGGAGCAGCACATCGCTCTCATTGTCTCCGCTTCCATAAAAAGAGAGAGGGTGAAGGATCAAGCCTCCCTGCGCACCCTGGCCGCCACGCGTCTTGAAGATGCCTGGCTCATCCACGTCCATCTGAGGGGTGAGCCCAGGCCCTGGGAGATCGATCCCCGTCGGACTGGCTACGAAGGTGCCGTTCTCGCTTCGGCCCATATGCGCACGCTGGAACTCGTGCGGCGGCTCTCGGCGATCGCACCTCACGACGAAGGGTTCAAGAACATCGTTCCCGCGCTATCCCTCGGTGTCGAGCCGCCAAGCGAACTCGACAGTCTGAAGGCGACCCGCCGGAGCGAAGGCAAGGAGCCAAACGTGGTCATTCTCGACAATGTAGCGCAGTTTCGCGAGTATTCGGCCTGGCGAGGCGCCCTTGAGGCTTCGCCGCCGGCTGGCTTTGGGCCCAAGAGTTGAGAGGCGGCATTCAGAGCAGCTTGTGCTACTTTCTTCCCCGCGCATGAAGCTCGTTGTCCAGATCCCCTGCCTCAATGAAGAGGAATCCCTCCCGGCCGCTCTTCGGGTGATTCCCCGACAAATTGAGGGCATCGACGAAGTCATCGTTCTCGTGATCGACGACGGATCGAAGGATCGAACCCGGGAAGTCGCCCTCGAAAGCGGGGCCGACCACGTGTTGCGGTTCACTAGGCACAAGGGGCTCGCCAGCGGTTTTATGGCCGGCCTTGACGCGAGTCTCAAGCTGGGTGCCGACATCATCGTCAACACCGACGCCGACAACCAGTACCCCGCGGCAGACATTCCCCGCCTGATCGCTCCCATCCTGCGCGGCGAGGCCGACATGACCATTGGCGACCGGCAGGTCTCCGAGCTCGCGCACTTTTCGTGGATGAAACAGCGACTCCAGATGCTTGGCAGCTGGGTGGTCAGAAAGGTCTCGGGAACGGATGTTCCGGACACGACCAGCGGATTCCGCGCCTTTTCCCGGGAGGCAGCGCTCAGGATCAATATCGTCAGCGAGTTCACCTACACCCTCGAGTCGATCATTCAGGCCGGAAAAAAGCGGCTCGCCATCGCTCATATGCCGATCGAAGCCAGGCAAACTCGGCCCTCCCGGCTGTTCGGCTCGACCACCGAATACGTGAAGCGCTCCGTGGCGACCATCCTGCGGATCTACGCGATGTATGAGCCGTTCAAGGTCTTCATGATCCTGGGCGGCGTTCTGTTCTCGGCCGGGGCAGTCCTGGGCCTTCGCTACGCCTATTTCTGGTGGCAAGGGGATATCCGGGGACACCTTCAGTCGGCGATTCTCTCGGTCCTCCTGCTCATCCTCGGCTTCCAAACACTGCAGTGGGGGCTCATGGCCGATCTCATTGCCAGCAACCGGAAGCTGATCGAGGATGTTCTGTATCGCGTTCGAAAGGCGGAACTGTCGAACGACCGGGAGCCTCGTGGCTGATCCCCGGGAAACAACCGTCGTTATTCCCGCCTTCAATGAAGCGAATGGAATCGTCGTCACCATTCAGGGCTTGAAGCCGCAGGGTTTCGCCGAGATTCTCGTCATCGACGACGGATCCACGGACCAGACCGGAGCAAAAGCCGAAGCCGCGGGAGCGCGCGTCGTGCGTCATCCCTACAACAAGGGGAATGGCGCCGCGGTCAAAACGGGAATCCGTGAGGCGGCCTCGAACGTCATCCTGCTCATGGACGCTGACATGCAACACGACCCCGCCGATGCCAACAAGCTGATTGGCCCCATCGGAACGTACGACATGGTGATCGGAGCGCGGTTGCTGGGCGATCAGTCGTTGATCCGCGCGACCGGCAATGCCGTCTTCAGGAGTCTGGCCTCCTGGCTGACCGGCCGACCGATCCCCGATCTCACTTCCGGATATCGAGCCGCGAAGCGGCAGGCCCTTCTGGAGGTTCTTCACCTTCTGCCGAACGGTTTTTCGTATCCGACGACTTCGTGCCTGGCCCTGCTGAAGTCTGGTCAGAGCGTCCTCTTTGTGCCTATCACCGCGCGAGGGAGGGTGGGCGCCTCGAAAATCAGACCGCTCCAGGACGGCTTTCGTTTCATCCTGATCATCTTCAAGATCGTGACCCTGTATGCGCCGATCCGCGTTTTCGCTCCGATCGCGGGGACAGCGTTCTTCACCGGCGTCGCTTATGGGATCTGGAACGTCGTGAAATTCGACAAAATCCCCATGGGCTCGGCCCTTCTGATTCAGCTCGGAGTGGTCGTCTTCCTGTTTGGGCTCATCTCTGAACAGATCGCGTCCATGCAGGACAGGCGTTGAGGCGGGCCTACCTCAAAGGCGATGTCTTTGCTCTTCTCGTCCTCGCCGTCTTTCCGCTCATCGCATACCTCGAACCGCTGCTCGACCACCGTCTTCTCGGTCCGGGTGACGGTGCCGCCCTTCATCTGCCGCTCCGGACCGAAGCCTTTAGGGCCTATCGCGATTTTTCCCTGCCGTTTCTGAACACGAAGGAGTTTCTGGGCACACCGCTGCTCGCCGCGTATCGAGGTGGTGTCCTCTATCCGCTCACCGTTCTCCTGGCCCCCTTCGATCCCTTCTCCGCCTTTCAGGCGCTGGTCCTCATCTCGGTATCGCTTTCCGGGATCCTCACCTATCTCTACCTGAAACGGCTCGGAGCGGGGGCTCCGGGCGCCTTCGTGGGCGCACTCTCTTTCGCCTACGGCCCGTATCTGTTGAGCCATTTCGAGGACACGGCAACACTCGTGGCTGCTCCCATGCTGCCCCTCGTGCTTTTAGCCGCCGAGTCGCACATGAACCTGGCGAGTGCTTCGCGACTGGTTGGCCTTGGAGTTTCGATCGCTCTCCTGGTTCTGGCCGGATCGCCCGAGGCCTTGAGGGCCGGGGGCGCCCTTCTCTTCGGTCGTCTGCTCCTCGGCCATACGCTCGGCCGCTCGTCGCGGACCCCTTCCCGCTCCGCCACCGGACTCGCGATCCTCCTCGGCCTCAGCCTCTCGGCGCCCCAATGGTTGCCCACCCTCGAACTGCTGCCTTCCGCCGGCCGTCAGGTCACAGGCCTCGTGGCCGAGAGCGTCGCGGAGGGTGTGTCGGGGCTCGCCGGCCTCATCCTCAAGACGGTCACCCACACGCCGGCCGCCAGTCTCGCCCTGGCGAGCCTCCCCCTGCTGTTCGAGCGTCTGCCCGTCCGCGTGCTTCTCCTCGCAGTCCTCGCATCTCTGGCGCTGCAAATGGGTCGGGGGCCTCTCCTCGCCCCCGGGGCTTTGCCGCTGGTCCTGGAGTTTGCGCTGGCTGCTCTCGGCGGTCTCGCTCTGGATGAGCAGTGGAGAGAACGAAGGACCCGAAGAGGTCGGAGCCTTCGTGCCTATTTCCTCGTCGCTTCTCTTGCTTCGGTGGGCGTGCTCTCGATTGCCGCCGCGACTCTGGGCGGACTTCCGGATCGACTGGCCGCCGCGGTTGGCGTCTTCGCCATTGCTCTCATCACCTACTTCGCCATGGCTGACGCCGAGAGCGATGTCGCGGCCGGAGTGTTTCTCCTGCCGCTTGCGGTTTCGTTCGCCCTGCAACCCACCTCCCGGGAGGTCTTCAAGGAAGCTCCGACCCGTTCTCAGCTGGTGGCTGGAACGCCGACCCGCCGAGCGGTGGATCGCGCCTTGAGCGAAATCAGCAAGGAACCGCGCATTCTCACGCTCGTGCGCGCGTTTCCCACCGAACTGGCTTTGGACCTTGGATTCGCGGGCTACGGTGCTTTGGCTCCGAGAGTTCAGGCCAACGGCTACGATCCGATGGCGCCGACTTCGGTCCGAAGGGTCCTGGGCGAGATGGGTGCGCGGGGCTTTCTGACCGAGAGATCCCTGACGCCGGACATCGACCTGCTGCGCGGCTGGTCGATCGATGCGATTCAGATCCAGACCGCCGATCTGGCCCGAACCGCCGGCGATGAGACCCTTGATGTCGATCTTGAGCCGGGAACCAGGCGTGTCTTTGCTCTTCCCTTCTTGAGGCTTAAGACCATCACCCTGGCTCTTGGGGCGGGATCGCAGGCCTCGCTCAACGTCTTCGCCCGGGTGAATGGAGACCGCGAAGTTCCTCTCGGAACGGTCGTAGCCGCGGCCGGTTATGGCGCAATGCACTCTCCGTCCTATCGGACCGACGCGATCATCCTCGAGGCTCCACGTGATTCGATGCCCGTCCGGGTCACCGGCCTTGGAGTGGAGACGGTGGAAGGAACCACGGTTCAGGCTTCCCGTCTGTCGGGGTATCTCTCAAAACCTGAGTTTCAAGAGATCGCCACGACGCCGCGAATTCGGGTCTTCCGACTCTCCGGCGCAACCCCCCTTATCTCCGGGATGGCTCCGATCGAGCGCCTTGCCGGGCCAGAGCCGAGCGGGCGACTCGCGTTCAAGAGCCAGGCCGCCCAGAGTGTGGACGTAGCCATTCCGTTCTTGTCCGGATGGCGCGGCGACGCACCACTTTCCGAATTCTCCGGGCGCATTCGCGTGGAGGCGCCGGCCTTTGCTTCGACTCGGCTGCGTTACACGCCACCCCTGTTTTTCCCCGGCCTCGTGATCGCCCTCGGCGGCCTTTTCGGCGGCGTTTGGCTCCTGGCGCGACCAGCCATTCCGGCCGCTTTCCTCAATACGCGTCGAGACGAGGGAAAATAGGCGTTTCCCAAGAAACTGATGCCTACTCCTTTCCCCTCCATCTCCGTCTTCTTTCCGGCCTACAACGATGCTGGAACGATCGCGAGCCTCGTCATTCTGGCCCACATGACGGTGCGGCGGTACTCAGATGACTACGAAGTCATTGTGGTCAACGATGGCAGCCCCGACCACACCGGCGAACTGCTTGATGAACTGGCCAAGGTCTATCCCTGGCTCAAAGTAGTTCACCACGCGAAGAACCGTGGTTACGGGGGCGCCCTGCGCGCCGGGTTTGAAACGGCCGCCAAGGAACTGATTCTTTACACCGACGGCGACGCCCAGTATGACCCGCGCGAGTTCGGACTTCTGCTTGAGGCCTATTCAGACCAGATCGACTTCGTTAACGGGTACAAGATTTCGCGAAACGATCCTTTCCACCGCAAAGTGATCGGTCGCATCTATCACCACTTCGTCAGGCTCGCGTTTGGCCTGAAGACCCGAGATGTCGATTGCGACTTCCGGCTGATGCGAAGAACCATTTTCGAGAAGGTGAGGCTCGAGCGCTCGTCCGGGGTGATCTGCGTTGAGCTCATGAAGAAGGTCCACGACGGCAACTTCCGGATCGCGGAAGTGCCCGTTCACCACTATCACCGCACCTACGGTAAGAGCCAGTTCTTCAACTTTCCCCGGGTTCTTCGCACGCTCCGCGACCTCATGAGCCTCTGGGTGGAACTCACGATCACGAAGAAGCATCTGAAGGCGGGCGTCTCGTCATGACCGACTACCTGGATTCGTATCGGAATCGGGCCGTCCTCGTGACCGGGGGTCTGGGGTTCATCGGGTCGAATCTTTGCCGCCGCCTGTTCGATCTGGGCGCCCGCGTGACCGCGGTTGATTCGCTTCTTCCGGACTACGGCGGGAATCTTTTCAATCTCGACGGCTATGAAGACAAGGTGCGAATCAATGTCGCCGATGTCCGGGGCCATGCCATGGAGTACCTTGTCCAGGGTCAGGACGTGGTGTTCAACCTCGCGGGCCAGGTCAGCCACATCGACTCCATGACCGATCCGTTTACGGATCTGGAGATCAACTGCCGGTCTCAGTTGTGGATTCTTGAAGCGCTCCGCAAAAGAAATCCCGAGGCGAAGATCGTGTACGCCGGAACTCGTCAGGTCTACGGTCGGCCGAAGCGCCTGCCCGTGGACGAACAGCACCCGCTGGCTCCCGCCGACGTGAACGGCATCAACAAGATCTCGGGCGAGTTCTATCACCTCGTCTATCACCAGGTGTACAACATCCGCGCCTGCTCGCTGCGCCTCACCAACACGTATGGGCCGCGGCAGCTCATTCGGCACAACCGCCAGGGTTTCATTGGCTGGTTCATGAGGAAGGCGGTGCTCGGAGAAACGATTGAAGTGTTCGGCGACGGCGCCCAGCGGCGCGACTTCGACTTCGTTGACGATGTGGTCGATGCTTTCCTCAGGGCGGGTGCGAACGAAGCGTCGAACGGACAAGTCTTCAATCTCGGAGGCGGCCCGCCGATTTCTCTTCTCGCTCTCGCGACGGACCTGGTGAGGCTCTCCGGAAGCAGCGAGATCGCGATCGTCCCCTGGCCCGAGGATCGCAAGAAGATCGACATCGGCGACTTCTATTCAGACGCCCGGAAGATCGAACGCGTCCTGGGCTGGAAGTCGAGTACGCCCTTCGCCGACGGCCTCGCCCGGACCATGGCCTACTATCGAGAACACAAGGACCGGTATTTGTGACCGACACCCTGTGCGTTCCTTTCAACGACCTGAAGCCAAAGGTCGCCGCCCATCGCACGGCCATCGACCGGGCCATCGCGCGTGTGCTGGATCGCGGTTATTTCATTCTTGGGCCCGAGGTGGATGCGTTTGAGAAGGAACTCGCCACTTCAATGGGCATGAAGGACGCGGTTTCGGTGGCGAGCGGCACGGACGCCATCCTCCTGGCCCTGGAAGCGAAGGGCATCGGCGCCGGAGACGAAGTCATCACCTCTCCGATGTCGGCCGCCTTCTCGGCCCTCGCCATCTCTCGCCTCGGCGCCACTCCGGTTTTTGGCGATATCGATCTGAGGACGATGAACCTCGACCCCGCGTCAATCGAGGCGCGCATAACCCCAAGGACCCGCGCCCTCCTGCCCGTGCATCTTTATGGTCATCCGTCGGACATGGATGGGGTCATGGACATCGCCCGTCGCCACAACCTGCTGGTAATCGAAGACGCCTGCCAGGCCCATGGCGCCCGCTACAAGGGCCGCCCGGTGGGAAGCATGGCCGGAATCGGAGCGCTTTCCTTCTATCCCACCAAGAACCTCGGCGGGTTCGGTGACGGCGGAGCCATCCTGCTCGACGATCCGGATCTCGCCCACAAACTGCGCCAGCTTCGCAATGGCGGTCAGAGCGAGAAATACCAGCACGAGATCATCGGGACAAACTCCAGACTTGACGAGATGCAGGCGGCCATCCTCCGCGAGCTTCTCCAGACCCTGGATGCCGAGAACCTGCGACGACGCGAGATCGCCGGACGCTATTTCGAGGCGTTTGCCGGACTGCCCCTCGGGCTGCCCGAGGAACAGAGTTACGCGAGAGCGGTGTACCACCTCTTCGTCGTAAGACATCCTCGCCGCGCCGCATTCATGGAAGCGCTCGCGGCCCGCGGCGTGGGCACACTCATTCACTATCCGGTAGCCTTGCATCTTCAACGCGCCTACGCTTCACTCGGCGGAAGGCGGGGAGACCGGCCGAAGGCCGAGCAGGCCGCGGACGAGATCGTTTCCCTTCCTGTCTATCCTGAACTCACCGACGCTCAGGTCGGTGTCGTGATCGCCGCCGTGAAGGAAACCGTCACCGCCTAAGGACCGGCCTTTCGGCGGTCCGCTCTGGAATCTATCGATTGCCACAGACCCTCGGTCCCGCCTTTGCCATTCCCGCAGCGATCGTCCTCCTCCTGCTTCCGGGCCTCAGCTTTCTCTCGCTCCTCCGGTCTTCCGATCGTGATCGCCTCGGTGTGGATGAACGACTGTTCCTGACCGGCGCGATCTCTGTCGCCTTTTCATCCTGGCTGGCCCTTCTGCTCGCCGAGTTCGGGGTCTTCGGCACCGTCCGCGCGGCGGCGACGGAAATCGCTGTCCTCGTTGTCGTCTTTCTCATTGCTCGTTTGGCGGGTTGTCGGCCGGCGGCGCCTTTCACCACGTCTTCGCAGCGAACCAAGCTGTGGCCCGCCGTCCTGGTCGGGGCCGTGGCGTTTTTTCTGCACGCGAGACCAAGCGAGTACATCGTGGGCGGGCGCGATCCCGGCGCCTATGTCTCGGCCATGGGCGTTATCGCCCGCACCGGCGCCATCACGCACCTCGATCCCGTGGTGGTTTCGATTCCCGCCGAGGATCTTTCACTCTTCTACGCCAATCTTGACGAGCCTCCCTTTCGTTTTGCCGCGGACGTGATCGAAGACAAACCCCAGGCCTCCTGGCCGCGGTTCATGGGGTTTGAATTGGATCATCCGAGCAGCGGCCGTATCACACCCCAGTTCTTCCATCTGTTTCCGGCCTTCGGCGCGTACCTTTTTGAGACCATGGGCGTGCGCGGCGCCCTTGCCACACCACCGATCTTTGGCATTCTGGGGACGCTTGCTGCTTTCTTCCTCGCCCGCCGGATGTTTGGGACCGGAGTGGCGCTCATCGGCGCGCTCGGTCTTGCCACCACCGTCTTGCAGGTCTGGTTCTCCCGCTATCCGGTATCCGAGGGTTTCTCGCAGTTTCTGATCCTCTCGGGCCTTCTCGCCCACCGACTGGATCAGAAAAGCGACTCGACTGCGTTCGGATGGCTGGCCGGCGGACTTTTAGGTCTCACCCTCCTCGTTCGAATCGACAGTCTCCTGCTTCTAGCACCCCTGGCGCTCTGGGTCGTCGTTCAAGTCCTGAGCTGTCGCGACGCGAGCTGGAGATCCCGGGTGAGAAGTGTTCTCGTGCCTTTCGTGTTTCTGCTCGCCCACGCCACGATCCATGCCTTTCTCTTCAGCAAGCGTTATGCGCACCAGATCCTCACCCGGCGCGCCTGGAATCATCCGCCCTCGTTCTGGATGCTGGTCGGCGTGGTGCTCTTGATCCTCGCCTACGCGGGGTGGCGAGCGGGCCCCCGACTGATGGGCTTCGTGCGGCGAAATGCCGCGACCCTGTCTACGGCCGCGATCGCGATGATGGTCGCCACCTTGATCTATGGCCTAGCGGTGCGCCCCTCGCTCTCCGCCTGGGCGGGCGGCGACGGCAACCCGAAGGCGGCGATGCTCGCGGACGCAGGGTGGCTCAAGAGTCTCGGCTTCCAACATCTCGCCGCCCACGACGCGCAGGCCCTTCGTCGATACTCCTGGTTCGTGGGCGCGCCCGCGTTGGCCCTTTCTTTCCTTGGGCTCGCTTTCTTTCTTCGGCGGGCCGGGTCGGACGACGTACTTCCTCTGGCCGTTCTTCTTGTGTTCTCCGGTTTCTACTTCTACAAGATTCGGGTGTTCAACGATTACTTCTTTGCCATGAGGCGCTACGTGCCCGTGACCCTGCCTTTCACATTCATTCTCGCCGGATTGGCCATCGTGACGCTGGCCCAGGGGTCGAAGAAATGGCGCCTGGCCGCCTCAGCGCTCGGTCTGCTGGCGATGGGAGCTTCGCTCGCCCACACTCAACCCATCCTGTCCTACGTCGATTGGAAGGGCAGCGTCCGGTTTGTGGCGGACGTGGCCCGGCGATTCGGCCCGCGCGATGTGGTTCTCTTCGAGCAGCCGAAGAATATCCACCTTCTGTCCCTGCCGCTTTGGGGTCTGTATGGAGCGAACGCGCTGGAGTTCCGGCGATTCAACCCGGACCCGGAGAGACTGAGACACCTCATCTCCTCGTGGCGGGGCACCTATAGAAACATCTACCTCGTGACCAGCTTCAGAACAGATATCTGCGGCCTGTTTCTGGAGCGCACCCAAACCTTCAAATTCACCTCGGCGGAATTTGAATGGACGTACGATCGCGTGCCCGAGAAAGAAGAACCGCGAGTGGTTGCATTTTCCCTCTCCCGGGTGGTCGAACCGGGGACGCTGCGGGTCACCACCGAGCCGCTCATTGACATCGGCGGGTCCGGCGATCTCCAGACCTCCGGGTTCTTTGAAAGCGAGGCCACCGGAGAGCGGACGTACCGATGGACGGGAGGTTGTCTGGATGATCGGGGTAACGCCACCGGTTCGATCTACGTCCCGGCGGCGACCGGTGGAGCGCGTCTCAGGATCAGGGCCACCGCTCACCTCCGGCCCCCAACCGCCAAACCGGCGCACGTCCTGGCGTTCTTCGATGAGGTTCCGGTCGGCCAGTTCACCGCCGACGGAATGTGGCGCGATTTTGAGATTACCCTTCCCGATCCGCTGCCGAAAGGCTCAAAGATCCTCCGCTTGGACGTGCCGGCCTGGCGGCCGTCGAACACCGACCCTCTGGCCACGGATACCCGGGACCTCGGGATCATGGTGGACAGTGTCGAAGTCATAGCCTTCCGATCGAAGTCATGAAGGTTTTGATGGTCACCTCGTCTTACCCGCTCTTTGAGGGCGACGGCACCGCCCCTTTCATCGAAGCGATCGCGCGAAGCCTGGCCGCCCGTGGTCATCAGGTCGACATGATTCTGCCCGCCCACCCCAAGCTCAAGCGAAACGATGAACCGGGTGTGCGTTTCTTCCCTTTCTCCTATGCGCCGCTCCCGGGTCTAAACGTGTGGGGCTACGCCCAGAGCATGAACGCTGATCGCGGCTTCAAATGGACGACCCTTCTGGTGGCCCCTTTTGCAGCTCTCGCCACGACCGGCGCGGTAAGAAAGCGGCTCCAGGCCGAGTCGTACGACATCGTCCACGCCCATTGGGTGGTTCCGGGAGGTGTTTTGTCGCACCGGCCTTCGGTTTCGGCGCGCAAAGCCCTGGTGATCAGCCTTCATGGCAGTGACGTCTTTGCCGCGGAACACAGCACCTTTGTGGGTTTTGCCGCGCGACGGGCGTTCGCGGCGGCCAGTTCGGTGACCGCATGCAGTTCGGACCTTCGTGATCGAGCCCTGAGGCTCGGAGCCCGCGCTGTAGAAACACGCACCGTCCCGTATGGCGTCGACGTCGAATTTTTCAAGACCGGAAAACCATGGGCGGCCGATCCGCGGGCGGCGATGCGCCTTCGTCTCGGCGCGTCTTCGACGCAGACCCTGGTGGTTGCGGTGGGTCGGCTGGTCGAGAAGAAGGGATTTGCGCACTTGATCGAGGCGCTCGCCGATGCGCCGGGTTTCCATCTCGCGATCATTGGTGATGGCGATTTGTCTTCCGATCTTCAGGCCCGCAGTTCTGCTTCGCGCGCTTCGGTGAGACTCGTGGGCCGGTTCTCCCGGGCCGAGATCAGGGAGGCCCTGTGGTGCGCCGACCTGGTTGCGGTCCCGTCGATCATCGACTCAGCGGGGAATGTGGATGGACTGCCCAATACTCTGCTTGAAGCCATGGCTGCGGGCAAAGCGATTGTGGCGAGCCGGATAGCCGGGATTCCGGACGTGGTGACCGACGGCGTTGAAGGGGTCCTCGTTCCACCGAAAGACGTCGCCTCGCTTCGTGACGCGCTGAGAGGGCTGGCCACAAATCCCGGGCGGTGCGCGGAACTGGGCGAGGCCGCCGAGCGTCGGGCGAGCCGCGAGCTGACCTGGGATCGAGTCGCGTCGACCCTTGAGGAGTGTTATGTCCAGGCGCAGGCGCTGGCAAAACGTTAAGGGCACGAAGAGCCGCGTTACCGAGCCCCAGGAGCGGCTTTTGGTGGGGCTGGCGAGCGCCGGAGCGCGCCTCCTGGCGCCCTTTTTGGAGCAACCCGAGCCGCGTCTTCCGATGGAGATCCTGGTCTTGCGACTCGACCGGATCGGCGACGTGCTCATGAGCCTGCCCGCGATTCGCGCCCTCAGAGAGGCGGTTCCCCTGGCGAAAATCCGGCTCGCCGTCGGCGAATGGTCCCGCGAGATTGCGAAGGACGCGCTGGTCGATGAAGTCCTGGTTTGGAGCGCACCCTGGGTGGGTCGGCGCGATGAAGGAGCCTCGACTCTCACCGGTCTCTTCAGAGAAGCTCGTTCCCGTCGAGCCACGAGGCCCGACCTCGCGATCGACCTTCAAGGCGACTTGCGCGCAAACTGGCTCATGGCGGCGACGGGAGCCCGAGCCCGCGTGGGCTATGCGAACACCGGCAGCGAGGCGCTTCTCACCGCCGTCGTCGACCTCGACGAGGAGGTGAGTTTTGTGGAGCAGAACTACCGCGCGATCGAAACGGCTCTCGGCCGAGCGGTCTCGCGAAAGCCGTTCCGATGGATTGACGACGAAAGGAGAACCCGGGGTCAGGAACGGCTAGCCGCCTCCTTCGCCGAAATGGGGATTGAAAGGAAGGGTCCGCTCATCGGGATCCATCCGGGCGCCGGGCGAAGAATCAAGGAATGGCCAATCGATCGGTTTGTGGAACTTGGCCGGCGGCTCGCGAACGAAATGGGAGCCACCCTCGTGCTGACCGGCTCTTTGGGCGAGAGCGCCAAGGCCGCCGCCATCGGCTCTACCCTGCCGGGGGCCGTTCTCGACCTCGCCGGGAAACTCAGCCTTGCCGCTTTGGCCGAGACGATGACCGCCTGCGACGCGTTCGTTTCGTGCGATACATCCACCATGCACTTCGCTTGTGCCCTCGGCGTGCCCTCGGTTTCCATTTTCGGTCCATCGGACCCGGTCCGGTACTTCTCGGGCGGAGATCTGGGATTTGGCTCGGGACAGAAACACATCGCCCTCTCTCCCAGACTCTGGTGCAGTCCCTGCAACCTCATTCGCCGACCGCCGGAAGAATGCGATTCGGCTACGGTACCCGAGTGCCTGAGCCTAGTCACGACCCAGATGGTGTTTGAGGCCACCGTGAATGTACTGGCCCCCGAGTCTCGCTAGCTCAGCCCGATCGCCGCACAGGGCGATAGACAGCCGCAGGCTATCGAGGCGAATAGAGTACAAGTTCGGACGCCGCCCGCCCGAGAACAATTACCCCAACGAAAGAACCCATCATGTTCCTGACCTCCCCCTCTCTCGTGCTCTTGCTCGCAGCTGCGGAATCCGCACCGGACCGCATCCTGGTCAATGCGGTGGTGCATACGATGGATGAGAGCCGCCCCCGCGCCGAGGCCTTAGCCATGACCGCGGGCCGGATTTCTGCGATCGGGTCGGCCTCGGATGTCCTGGCCTTGAGGGGACCGCGGACGGAAGTCATCGACCTCGGTGGCGCCACCGTGGTCCCGGGTCTCAAGGAGAGCCACGGACACTTCGTGGGGATAGGTCAGGCCCGGATGAACCTCAATCTGGTTGGGACGAAGAGCTGGGACGAAGTCGTGGCCAAGGTCGCCTCGGCGGTCAGAGGACGCCCGAAGGGAGCCTGGATCGTGGGCCGGGGATGGCACGAAGGCAAGTGGGAAACCAAACCCTCGCGGCTCGTCCGAGGCTTTCCACCCCACGATGCCCTCACGGCCGTCTCGCCGGACCACCCCGTTTACCTGACGCGCGCCGACGGTCACGCGGGTTTCGCGAATGAGAGGGCCATGGCGCTGATGAAGATCACCCGGGAAACGAAAGCGCCCCGAGGCGGCGACATCATCCGCGACGAGAGCGGCCAAGCCACCGGAGTTTTCGTTGACACCGCGCAGAGACTCATTCGGCCTCCGGCCCCAACCGAACCGGACATTCGCGAAGCGATTCGCCTCAGCACCGAAGAATGCCTGCGCAAGGGCATCACCTTCTTTGACGACGCCGGGGCCGATCTTATGACCATCGCGCTCTACCAGAAGCTCGCCGCGAGGAATCAGCTGGGGCTTCGGCTCTACGCCATGATCCGTGGCCTCGACAATCTCAAGCGATTTGGCCCGCCCCAGCCCGGAGGACCCGATTCGTTTCTCAGCATCCGTTCGCTGAAACTTTCAATCGACGGCGCCCTGGGGTCGCGCGGCGCGAAACTCCTCGAACCCTATGTCGACGATCCAGGCAACACCGGGCTGTGGGTCACCGACCCCGCCATCGTCCGCGAGGCGGCGCTTTACGGAGTTCTGAATGGTTTTCAGGTGAATGTGCACGCGATTGGGGACGCCGGCAACCGGATGGTACTGGATGCGTTCGAGGCGGCCTTTAGGGCGCACCCCGAGAAGAAGGACGTGCGTTTCCGCGACGAGCATTCGCAGATTTTGGATGAGAACGACATACCGCGATTTGGAAGGCTGGGCGTCATCGCTTCGATTCAGGGCATCCACGCAACCTCCGATCTGCCCTGGGCCTCGCAACGGCTGGGCCCCGCGCGCGTTCTTGAAGGCGCTTACGTCTGGCAGAAGCTCAAGAAGTCCGGCGCCGTTCTCATCAACGGGACCGACGCGCCGGTTGAGGATGTCGATCCGATCAAGTCGTTCTATGCTTCGGTGACGCGCCAAAGCGAAACCGGTGTTCCTCAAGGCGGCTATCAGCCCGACCAGAGGATGACCCGGCTTGAGGCGCTCCGGTCCTACACGAAAGACGCCTATTGGGCCTCGTTTGCCGAAGCGAACGGAGGCATTATCGCGCCGGGCAAATGGGCGGATCTCACCGTATTGTCAAAGGACATTCTGAGTGTCCCAGACACCGAGATCCTCAAGACCGTAGTCCTCTACACGATCGTGAACGGAAAGATCGCCTATCGAGCGACGGCGGCGAAGTAGCGGAGACCAGGGTTCTCCGGCTCCATCCCTTGGTCCGGCCGAGCCGCGCGCCGTTCCCACAAGATTCGCTAAACCGGGTCCGCGGCTAAAGGCGCCGACCGCCGGATTCGGTCCAGATCCAGACGCAGGCGGCCGGTCAGCATCCTTGCGTGCATTCGAAAGTCGCCGCGCAATGACCACAGCGGATATGTGAACGTCGCGGGCCGATTGCGTTCCACGAAAAAGTGGCCGATCCAGGCGAAGCCATACCCGACAAAAGGAGCGACGGCGAGCCAGCGTGGAGATTGAACCAGAGCGAGCGCCACCATTCCGTATACGAGCGATGTTCCGATGAAGTGGAGAGCTCGGTTGGTCGGGTGGAGATGCTCGCCGAGATAGTAAGGCCAGAATCCTTCGAAGGTTTTCAGCTTCCTGTCCCTCATCGTGGCTCCTTTCCGCGTTAGTTCACGCCACCCATCAGTCGCTTGATGGTGGGAGTGAGGGCCAGACAAACCAGACCGGCGACGGCCGTGGTGAGACACACCACTCCGAAAAGCGAGGGCAGGGGAAAGGTTTCGAACTGTCCGGCCACTCTTCCGCCGATGAAATTACCCACGGACGTGGCCATGAACCAAACTCCCATGATCGATCCGGCAAGTCGGGCCGGCGCCAGCTTCGTCATCGTTGAAAGTCCGACCGGTGAAAGACAGAGTTCGCCGATAGTGTGG
Source organism: Vicinamibacteria bacterium (assembly GCA_031364765.1). GTDB lineage: Bacteria > Acidobacteriota > Vicinamibacteria > Fen-336 > JAGNNV01 > JAGNNV01. The sequence goes on along the minus strand of JANLWV010000333.1, from coordinate 9,514 downwards.
AGCAGATAAACCACACTCAGCCACATCGGGCTGACCGTGGCATCGTTATTCGCCGCCGAGATGCGGGCGGCGATCGCGATCACCGCAAAACCGGCCCCCACAAACAAAAGCCCAAGCGAGAACTTCACCGGCGACGAGGGCTCTTTTCCAGTCTTTCCCAGGCGAATCCACAGCCACGCGAACACCGGGGCGAGCAGAATCAGAAAGACCGAATTGGTGGACTGATGAAAACTCGACGGGAACGACATCCCGAGGATCTCATTTCGTGTGAACCGATCGCCGAAGAGGTTGAGGCTCGATCCGGCCTGCTCGAAGCCCGCCCAGAAGAGTGCGGCGAAAACGAAGAGGATCAGGACGGCATAGGCGCGTTTCCTCTCCACCCCCGGATCCGTTTGCGCCACGAACCAGGCGGCGAAGAATCCGGTTCCAATCAGGACCAGCCAGTCGCGATAGTCCCAAAGGCCGTAGAGGAGGCCGCCCACAACGGCAATGGCGCCGGCGAACTGCGCCCAGAGAAGTGCCGGGTTGGGCGCGATATTCACGACCGGAGTCTCCGCCAGCTTCCTTCCTCCGATGACGTACTGCACCAGACCGAGGGTCATCCCCACGCCGGCCGCTCCAAAACCCCAGTGCCAGGAGTTCTCCGGGCTCGTGCCCATCTTGCCGAGGATGCCCTTGAAGGAATCGCTCTGAGCCAGCCAGCCGCAGATGAGCGGCGAAATAAAAGCACCGACGTTGATGCCCATGTAGAAGATCGAGAAGCCGGCGTCGCGCCTCACGTCGCCGGCGCGATAGAGCGTGCCCACGATCGCGCTGATGTTGGGCTTCAGCAGGCCCGTGCCCGCCACAATGAAGACGAGACCCAGGTAGAAGACCGGCTTGACCCCGAAAGCGAGGCAGAAGTGCCCGAGGGCAATCAAGACGCCGCCCACGAAGACCGCGCGTCTCAAGCCCAAGAGGCGGTCCGCGACGAAGCCGCCCGGTATGGCTGCCATGTAGACGCCCGCGGTGTAGGCCCCGTAGATCGCGGCGCCCTCCGCGGCGGAGAGTCCCATGCCTCCAGCGGCCACCGCGGCCGTCATGTAAAGCAACAGGATCGCCCGCATCCCGTAGTAGCTGAACCTTTCCCACATCTCGGTGAAGAAGAGCGTCTGGAGCCCGCGCGGATGTCCGAAGAAAGACGTATCGAGGGAGGCGCTCATCGGGACATCTTGCCTCAGACCGCTCCCGGCCGCGAAATCGAAAAGGGAGGAGTCGTCCGTCTTCGACCGCGTATTCTCCCGACCGCATGACCGCTCTTCACCCGTCCGTCAAGAAGCTCGGCTGGGTGAGTTTTTTGAACGACGCGGCCTCGGAGATGGTCTATCCGATGCTTCCGGCCTTCCTAAAAACTCTGGGCGCCACCCCCGTGACCCTGGGGGTTCTGGAAGGCTTCGCGGAAGCGACCGCTTCGTTGGTCCAGGTTTTTTCCGGGAGGCTCTCCGACCTTCGGGTTTCAAAGAAGCCCCTGATTGTGGGGGGGTATCTGATTTCGAACGTGGTTCGACCGGTCATGGGTCTGGCCACCGGGCCCCTGCTCGTGATTCTGCTTCGCGTGATCGACCGATTGGGCAAAGGACTCAGAAGCGCTCCACGTGACGCCATGATCGCCGCGGTGACCCAGAAGGAGGACCGCGGTCACGCGTTCGGCTTTCATCAAGGGATGGATCACTGGGGCGGGGTCGCCGGTCCGCTCCTGGCGTCCGCGCTCCTTTTGCTCCCCTGGTTCGATCCACGGCGTGTCTTCTTCTTCGCGATCGTTCCCGGCCTCCTCTGTGTCGGCCTGACCCTGCTTCTGAAGGATCCCGAAACGGATCCTACGGCCGTCGAAGGAAAGGAAGCACTTCTTCCCCCGAAACCGTTGAATCCTCAGTTCTGGAGATTCCTCGCCGTGCAATCGGTGTTCTCGCTCGCCGCCTCCTCGGACACGTTCCTGCTGCTGCGCGCTCAGGACGTGGGCGTCCCTCTGTCTCTGGTGGCCTTGTTGTGGGCGCTTCACAACGCCATACGCGCGCTGTTTTCGAAGTGGGGCGGGAAGCGCTCGGACCGGGTGGGCCGTCGCCGCAGTCTGGTGACCGGGTGGCTTGTCTACGCGCTCACCTATGCGGGTTTCGCGCTCGCCGGAACACCCACCACCATCGTCCTTCTGTTCATCTTCTACGCGGGTTTTTTCGCCCTGACCGATGGAGCCGAGAAGGCGCTCGTTGCGGGCCTCTCCGACGGGTCGAATCGCGGTTTCGCATTCGGACTCACCCAGGGATTGCGGGGCGCGCTCCTGCTGGCCGCGAATCTGCTGATGGGTTTTGTCTGGACCCAGAAGGGTCCGGAGGTCGCCTTTTACATGTCCGCGTTTCTAAGCGCCCTTGCCGCGTTGTTGCTGCGGGTGGTGGTGCACGAAGATCCGCCAGGCACGAAGGCGGTCACGGCTTAGGGCCCGCCGCTGTCTAGCCCAGTCTGCGGCAGATGGCTTCGAAGCGTTTGCGAAGGGCCTCGCCTTCGTCGCCGACCACCGGACCGAGTTTCTCTTGGATCGAGCGGGCCTGCTCAACCTCGGCCTTGAAGTTCGAGCCTCCGGGTTTCGCACCCATGGTTCTCGAAGCCCAGGCTTCCTTGAGCTTGGTGGCGAGATCCATAGAGTCCGCCTTGGCCTTGTCGTTCCCGAGCGCTTCGAGTTTGAGGACGAGCTTCTCCAGCTTCTTCCGGTTCTCGTCGACGTCCATGTCGGTGCCCTTGAAGGCGTCGGCGTTTCTCGACACGAGGTTCGCGAACAGAGTTTTGAACTGGAGGTCCTGCTCGCGAGTCGGGCGGCCGGACATCTTGCGCCATCGGGCGCGGAGGTCGGCCACCTTGTTCTTGTAGTCGTCGCCCTGGCCTTCGGCCGAAAAATCCGCGCTGGCCATAGCCTCCATTTCGGCGAGCAGTGCTATGCGCTCCGCCTGGAACGTCTCGTCTTCAATCGAGTCACGTCTTCGATACCGATCGAAGACCAAGTCGATCGCCTTGTGGAACCGGCCGTAGGCCTTCCCTCGCTCGCGCATGGGGATAGTGCCGACGGCCTTCCATTCCGCTTGGAGTTTCTTGGCCTCGGCCGTGGTCTTGTCCCACTCGGTCGAGATCGCGAGCGCCTCCGCGCGTTTCACCAGACTCTCGAACGCCTCGCGGTTGGCTCCAAACGATTTGTCGCGCTCGTCCATGGCCGCCTTGCGGGCGGCGAAGAAGCGATCGGCGGGCGCCTTGAAACGCGGGATGAGGTCCTTCTCGTGTTTACCGGAACTGGCGATGGACCGCCACTCGTTCTGGAGCGTCTTGAAGTCCTCCGCGCCCTTCTTCCAGTCGGTGGACTCGCCCAGAGCCATCACCATGGCTTCCCCTTTAGCGATCAGCGCCTCTTTTTTCTTCTTCGCGTCCTTTTGCTCCACCGTGCGCTTCGAGAAGAATTCGTTCAGCCGCTTGCGCAGCGGATCCCGGAAAGATGTGAACTTCTTCCAGAGTTCCTCGCCCTGATCCTTCGGAACCTTGCGGACCTCGGCCCAGCGCGCCTCGATGTCCCGAAGCTTGTTGGCCGCGGAGTCGGGATTCTGCACGGCGGACGCGATTTCAATCTCGGCGATCAGCCGCTCCTGGGCGGCGAGATGGGCGAAGCCGGTCCACTCGACCGCCTCCCGCACCTCCTGGGTCTTGGCGAAAAGCTTCGGCCGGACTTCTTCGAAGGCCCGGCCAATCTTTTTCCGCTCGTCCCCCTGGAGCATTCCCACCAGCGGCTCCATGGTCCTGAGTTCGCGCTGCGCTTCCTCAAGCTGAGAAACGGCGACATCCTTCTGCTGGATCAGGAACTGGAGACGGGTGGGAAGCGTACGCAGCAACTCAAGCTCTTCGTCTTTTTTCTGCTGCGAGGCGGCATCGATCTCGGCCAGCGCCTGTTCAACCTTAAGGGCTGCGGTTTCAAAGCGGAGCCGCCTCGGATCGTCATCGGGAACCCCGGTGTCCTTCGTGGTCTTGTCCCATTCACTGCGCAGTGCCCGGACTCGTTCTCTCTGATGGCGAATGACTTCTTCTTTGGCGAGCGTCTCCGCGCGCGTGGCCAGGGAATCGAGAGCCGGCGACACCGCGGCGAATCTTTCGGCGCGTCCGGCGGCCGCGATCTTCCGCGAACAAAGGGCGCTGAACCGCTCGGCAAAATCGTGTCCTTGGACTCCCGAAAGCGGCGGCAGCGCCGCCCATTCCAGGCGCGCCTCCACGACGGCGCTTCGAACATCCTGGTTGGGGAGCGCCTCCACCTGAGAAAGCAACGCTTCCCGAGCCTGAACCGCGGCGTCAAAGTCCGCCAGCAAACGGGCCTCCTCGGCCGGGTCGATGGGTGGAGCGGGCCCGTCTTCCTCCACGACCGGTTCGATGTCGGAGGCGGCGACCGCCTCTTCGGCGTCTTCGCCCTTTCCCAGACGAGAGAGAGCTTCGCGGGCGACAGGTTTCAGACGCGCGCGCTCAGCGACCCTGGTGAGGGCGCCCTCAGACTCGATCCTCGCCACCGCCGCCGCTCCGGAGTCCTTGAATTCCGAGTGCAGTGCTATATCGACCAGAATCTGCTCGTCGGAGCCATTCACCCGGGACAAGGCCGCGACTCGAACGTCGTGCGCGCGCGCGGTCTTCGCGAGGTCGGCCAGGGCCTTCGGCCCTTTGATGAAGCCGACGGCGTTAACGCTCGTTTCGCCATGAACTTCCTTGCCGATCCGAACAAGTTCTTCGTCGGAGAAGTGGTTCGCGGTCTTGCCAAACAGAGACGAAGCCTCGGGCTCGCCCGAGAGCACGGCCTTGAACAGCCTGTCCTGGGCTTCCTGGCGAACGTGAACGTCGGCATCCGCAGTCAGGACATCCAGGACCAGCGTCGAACTCCTCACCCGCCGCACCGCTACCTGTCGGACTCTGGGGTCCACATCGTGGGTGGCCAGACGCTCAAGAGCGGTCTGGTCTTCCACGGGCCACTCGCGCGCGGCCTTCGCCCGAACGAGGGGATCCGTGTTCTCCAGGAGAGTGTTTTTGCTTGAGGAGTCCGAGATGGGCATTAGGAGGCCGCCCTTCAGAAAGAAAGCGGGCAGCAGGGATTGGGTGGGTGAGAGCTTAGCCGAGGGCCTCCCGGTACGTCGCTTCGTTGAAGCCGACCAGCAGGCGTTTCCCGACGCGAGCGGTCGGCGCCCGGAGCCGGCCGGTAGGCCCGATCAGGGCGCGTTCGAGCACCGCGTCGCTCGGCTTGTCTTTCATCAACAGCCGTTCGACCGATCCTCGCTTCGAAGAGACGACCTCTGCAACACCCTTCAAAAGCTCCTTCGCATCCTTAAAGACGAGGTGCGTCTTCGTCGCGTTCACGACAACCCTGGTTTCGGTCCCGTTCTTCGCAAGAAACTCCTGCGTCTTCTTGCAGGTCATTCAGCCGTTGCGGTGATACATCCAGTCGATCTTCTTCATCGGGCGCTCCTTGGAAAAGGCTGCCGCGATCCTATCGCGAGGGCGCGATCTCAGAGGTCAATGGGCCTTGACCGAAGGATTCCTGACCACAGAGCTTCTCTCCGCCGCGACTTGGAGGATCGCCCCGCCCCAAGGGACGTCAACCGGGCTTGACTCCTGCGGTTCCCGAGTGGCGTCCGTTTCGACGAGGGGTGGCTCCCAAGTGGAATGCGGCAGGAGCCTTGCCGGCGCCGGGCTGCGCTGGCACCAGCCTTGCCCTAGAGAGTTGCCTTGACGTTTCACGGTGGGGGCCCTGGACAACTTGGGAGAGACCTAGGGCCTTCACCACCTCAAAACCATCAACCCAAAAATAAACACCAAAGAGGCCGACGACCCGCAAGCCAAAGTCGAGTCCGAAACCTCAAACAAGGAGAAAAAAATCATGCGTTTCAACCGTATCCATCGTTTCGTGGCCGCAGCTCTGCTCGCGGCTCTGGTTCTCACCACCGGCCCCGCCTTCGCAGCTGCCACCGCACCCGCGGGCAAGGTCAACCTCAACACGGCCACGGTCGGCCAGCTTGAGGATCTTCCCGGCATCGGTCCGGCCCTCGCGGCTCGGATCGTGGAGCACCGGCAGAAGAACGGCGCCTTCAAATCCGTCGAGGATGTGATGGCGGTCAAGGGGATCGGCGAGAAGAACTTCTCGAAGATCCAGGGCCTCCTGTCCGTGGGCGCTTCCACCGCGCCGAAGGAAACGCCGAAGCAGTAGGCGGTTCCTGGGACCAGGAATCGGGGGTGCGGACCAAGAGAAGTCCGCACCCCCTTTTTCTTGATCCTTGAGATACGCAAAAGGGAGAAGATCATGCCTACCACGCCACGCCGCCAAGAAGCCATTCCGGGCTATACCCTGCTCGAACTTCTGGTCGCCCTCGCCATCATCCTGGTCATGGGCTCGGTCGCGCTTCCCAACATCAGCGGATTTCGGCAGGAAGCGGCGCTCATGGGCGTCGCTCAGAGGTTCAAGGTGGAGTTCATGAGGGCCCGCTCAATCGCCACCATGAAAAACACCCAGACCGCCATCCGATTCGAAAAGAACTCTGCGGGCCAAACCTCCTATTCCACCTACATCGACGGGAACTTCAACGGCGTGCTGTCGGTCGACATTGCGACCGGCAAGGACGAGCGAATTGCCGGGCCGTTCAAACTGGACGCGGGGCAGTCAGGGGTTGAGGTGGGCGTGCTTCCGGGCGCTCCCGCCCCCGCCCCCGACCGCGGACCTCTCGGCTCCGAGCCCATCCGCTTCGGCAACGCTCGCATGGTGTCGTTCTCACCTCTCGGGACCGGAACCCCCGGGACGTTCTATCTCCGGACACGGACGAGCATGGCGTGCGTGCGGGTGACCGGCGGGTCGGCCCGGGTTCGCATCATGATTCTGCGGGGCACCCGCTGGATGGATCGGCAGGGGTGAGCCATGAGAGCGCGGGACCAAAGCCCGACCTTGAGAGTCGTGCCGAAAGATCAGGAGACCGATGTGCCGCGCGATGCCACCCTCCTGGTGACCGCACCCCGGCCGTTCGATCACCAGTCGACCGGCGGCGTGAGAGTGCGAAGCGAAGATCGAGAGGTTGAAGGAATTCTCGACATCTCTTCGGATGGCCGGATCCTCTTCTGGCGACCCGCGCGGACTCTGGAGGCTCAAGCCCGGCACCAGGTTTTCATCTCGGGGGTGCGTGACGAACGCGGAGCGCTGTTCGACCATCATTTCAGCACCTTCGTGACCGGAATCTTTTCTTACGCCGACCTCCAATTGATCGCGGAGTGATGGTTAGAGAAGCTCGGCCAGGAAACCGCCGGTCGCCGTGGCCTTCGCCCCGGCGATCTGTTCGGGTGTGCCGGTGGCCAGAATCCGCCCGCCCGCATGACCTCCCTCCGGCCCCACCTCGATGATCCAGTCCGCGGTCTTGATGACGTCGAGATTGTGCTCGATCACCACGATGGTGTTGCCGGCATCGACCAGGCGGTTGATCACGCCGAGCAGCTTCTTGATGTCGTCGAAATGGAGTCCCGTGGTCGGTTCGTCGAGGACGTAGAGCGTGCGGCCGGTCGACCGCTTCGAAAGCTCACGCGAGAGTTTCACCCGCTGCGCCTCTCCTCCCGAAAGAGTGGGCGAGGACTGGCCGAGGGTGATGTATCCGAGGCCCACGTCGGCCAGAGTGTCGAGCGCCCGCTTGATCGGCGGGTGATGCTTGAAGAGCTCACGAGACTCATCGACCGTGATGGCGAGAACGTCGGCGATCGACCGGCCGTTGTAGGCGACGGTCAGGGTGGCTTCGTTGAACCGCTTTCCGAGGCAGACCTCGCAGGGGACATAGACGTCGGGCAGGAAGTGCATCTCCACGCACTTAACGCCATCGCCCTCGCACGCTTCGCACCGGCCGCCCTTGACGTTGAACGAGAAGCGCCCGGGCGTGTAGCCATTCTGCTTGGCCTGCGGCAGTTCGGCGAAGAAATCGCGTACGAGATCGAAGACCTTGGTGTAAGTCGCGGGATTGCTGCGAGGGGTGCGGCCGATCGGCGTCTGGTCGATGTCGATGACCTTGTCGATGTGCTCCAGGCCGGTGATTTTGTCGTGAGCGCCGACCGTGACCTCGCTCTTGTGCAGCGCTCGCGCGGCCGCAGGGAAAAGGATCTGATTGACGAGAGTGCTCTTCCCCGCCCCTGAGACGCCAGTGACGCAGATCAGCTTGCCGAGCGGAAATGTCGCGGTGATGTTCTTGAGATTGTTTTCTCTGGCGCCGAACACCTGAATGGCCAGGCCGTTGCCCAACCGGCGCGCCTTCGGTGTTTCGATATTCAGCGTGCCCTTCAGATACTGGCCGGTGATGCTCTTCGGGTTCGCCTTGACCGCTTTCGGCGTGCCCTCGGCCACAATCTCGCCGCCGTGACGCCCGGCCCCCGGACCGAAGTCGACCAGCCAATCGGACTCCTCCATGGCCTCGCGGTCATGTTCAACTACGACGACGGTATTGCCGATGTCGCGCAAGCGCTTCAGCGCTTCGAGCAGCTTCCGGTTGTCGCGCTGATGCAGACCGATTGATGGCTCGTCGAGAACGTAAATGACGCCGGTGAGCTCGCTGCCGATCTGACTCGCGAGCCGTATGCGTTGACCTTCGCCTCCCGAGAGGGACGGTGCGGCGCGGTCGAGAGTCAGATACGTGAGGCCCACATCAATGAGGAAGCGAAGCCGGTTTCGGATCTCCTTCAGAAGCTCGACCGCGATGGTGGCTTCGGCGCCCTTGAGCTTCAGGCCTTCCAGAAACGCGGACGACTCGCCCACGGAGAGGGCGGTGAACTCGGCGATCGTCATTCCCGCGATCTTCACGGCCAGCGCCTCGCTGCGCACGCGACGGCCCTCACACGTCGAACACGGGCGCTGCGACAGGAAGCGCTGGTAGTAGTGCCGCATGTCCTCCGACTGGGTCTCCTTCATCCGGCGCAGCATCGAACGCAACAGACCTTCGTAGCGCATCCGGAACGTCCCGCCGCCCCACGAGCCCTTGAACTTGATGGCGACGCGTTCCCCGCCCGTCCCTAAAAGCAGGATGTCCTTGTGCGTCTGCGACAGGGATTTCCAGGCCTTGTTGAGGTCGATGCCACGCTCCTTCGACAGCGCGCGCACGATGTCGGAGCCCCAGCTCGTGGCGTCGTCGAGTTTGCCCCACGCCTTCACCGCGCCCTCGTTGATCGAAAGGTCGGGGTTCGGGATGAGGCGATCCGCGTCCATCTCCATGCGCGTGCCGAGTCCTGAGCAGTCGGGACACATGCCGACGGGCGAGTTGAAAGAGAACAACTGCGGTGTGGGCTCCGGGAAGGAGAGGTTGCAGTTGGCGCACGCGCGCTGCTGCGACATCACCCGATCAGGCTCGCCCTCCACGGCCACGATCACCACTCCTTTTCCGAGCTTCAAAGACTGTTCGACCGAGTCGGCCAGTCGGGTTCGATCCAGGTCGGGCTTGGCAATCAGCCGGTCGACCAC
>JANLWV010000329.1:0-1890 GCA_031364765.1 Vicinamibacteria bacterium | reverse complement strand
GCGAAGAGCAGCCCGATCGCGGTCATGGCCTTCTCCCCGCCGGAGAGCAGCAGAACGTTCTGAAGCTTCTTGCCGGGAGGCTGGGCCATGATGTCGATGCCCGCTTCGAGCATGTCTTCGTTGTCGACCAGGGCCAGGCCGGCGGCCCCCCCACCGAAGAGCTGTTTGAAAGTCTCCTGGAAGTTCGCGTTGATGATGTGGAACGCCTCCTCGAAGCGTGAACGCGACTCGGTGTCGATCTGGCGGATGGCGTCCTCGAGTTCCTTGATGGAGTCGAGCAGATCCTGGCGCTGCGAGGTCATGAAGGCGAAGCGCTCTTCGTTTTCCTGCGCTTCCTGAACGGCCAGCGGATTCACCGGGCCGATCCGCTCCATCTTTTCCCGCAGTTCGTTCAGTTCCTCGCGAACCGCGTCGAGATCGCGCGCGCGATCATCCTCGCTCAGAGTCTGGGCGGCCTGAGCGGCGGTCTGCCCGATGGCGGTGTGCGCTTCACGGCCAAGATGGTCGAGATCCGACGCAATCCGTGCCCGGCCGACTTCGAGCTCGTTCAGGCCGTCTTTGATGGCATCGCGCCCCTTGCGGTGGGCCTTCAAGGCCTCGTCGCGGGCGTCAATTCCCGCCCGGATTCCGCGCAGGCGATCCTCCTCCATGGCGAGGGCCGCGGTCACGCGATGGCGCCCGGTGAGGGTTTCGGTGAGGGCCTTCTCGGCTTCCTGCTGTTCGAGATCGAGGGCCTGCGCCTTCCCTTCAAGTTCGCGCATGCGAGCCAGAGCCCCGGCAATGCGACTTTGAAGATCGGCGAACTCGGCGGCGAAGCGCTCTTTCATCTTGAGCGTGGCGGCCTCCTTCTCCACCAGTCCAGCGAGGGCGGACCGGGCATCGGTTGAGACGGCCTGCTTCTCTTCCGAGTGGTTTCGTGCGGCCACCAGAGACTGGCCGAGAGAGCCGAGAAGGGCCGCGGTTTGCGCCCGCTCCTCCTCGGCTGCGTGCAGTTCCTTGTCGATCTCGCCGATGCGGACCTCGCCCGCGGATCGCTCCGATTCCGCCTGCTTCGTTTCAACGTCGATGACCTGAAGTTTGCGATCGGCGCGCACCTTCTCGTCTTCTAGAGCCGTCTTCTGGTGATCGAGCGACAACAGGCTCTTCTCCGAGGCGTGAATCGCGTCCTCGGTCTCCTTGATGGCGAGGAACGCCGTATCAATGCGCGAGGCGATCACACCTTCGCGGAGCCTCAGCTCCTGAAGCCTTCCGTCGATTGCGGCTTCGCGCTCCTTCAATTCCTTCACTTCGCGCCGGGGAGCGAGGAAACCGCGTCCCCCGCGTCCTCCTTCGACCCAGGGCCCCCGGACGACTTCGCCGTCGAGCGTCACGAGGGGGACGTCCATGGACTCGGAGATGGCGAGTGCGCCTTCGAGGTTCCTGACCACGAGGGCGTCGCACAGGCCGCGTTTGATCGCGTCGCCGTCCGGCAGGCCGACCTGATACAGATCGCTCAACCGGCCGACAACCCGGATGTCGTTCGGTGTCCCAAGCGGTGCGAAACCGCCCGGCGGTCGTCCTAGGATGAGGAAGGAAGCGCGGCCCTCGCCCGATTCGGCGAGGCGCACAACTCCCGCCCGCGCGGTCTCCGCGTTGGGAACCACCAGGGCCTGGAGCGCATCGCCCAGGAAGCCTTCGACCGCCTTCTCGTGTTCGGGTCCGACCTCGATGGCGTCCGCGAGTACGCCCAGAACGCCTGAGGTAGCGCGGTCATCGAGGAGGGCGCGCACGCCCGCGTCGAAAGCGCCGTGGGTGGCGACAAGTTCTTCAAGCGACGCCCGGCGTCCGGCGAGCTGATCGCGCTCGCTGTGCAGGCCGTCGAGCTCGAGTCCAAGATGGCCGCGTTCGGTC
>JANLWV010000315.1:0-4920 GCA_031364765.1 Vicinamibacteria bacterium | reverse complement strand
GGATTCCGTGACGCGTGGCCGCGGCCACATCGATGTTGTCGTAACCCACCGCCACCTGGGCCACGATTTTGAGGGCCGTGGAGGCGCCTCGAGCCAGCAGGGGCTCATCGATCCGATCGCGGATGGTGGTGACCAGGGCATCGATCCCCGCCGCGACTTTGGCGGTGAGTTCCTCGTAGGTCGGCGCTTCAAGGGCCGGATGAACGTCGACGTCGAACCCCGAATCCACGAGACGCTGAATCGCCCCGCGCCCGATGTCAGCGGTGACGAAGACGCGAAGAGCTTTCATGGCGCGGGGGATGATAAGGGCTGTCTTACTTCCCGGCCGCTCCTGTGGTTAACATCCTTCGCCATGGGCGCACTTCAAAGGATTCGCGACGCGGCTCGAATGAAGCCAAAGAAGATCGCCCTGCCCGAAGCCGACGAACCACGCACGCTCCAGGCCGCCGCGATCGCGACGAAGGAAGGTCTCGCCCGCATTTTCCTGGTGAGCGCCGACCCAGCCAAGGTCCGACACGCGGCTTCCGGCCTCGGCGTCGATCTCGGCGGCATCGACCTCGTGGAAGCGCCGACCTCGGGGAAGGAACATGAGAACGCCAAGCGCGTCTATCTGGAGCGATCGAGAGCCCGCGGCCTTTCCGAGTCGGAAGCGGCCGACCATGTGCGCGGCCCGATGCTCTTCGCCGCCCTCGGGGTTTCCCTCGGGACGTTCGACGGTTTTGTCGCCGGAGCGAGAGCGACGACGGCTGAGACACTTCGCGCCGCCTTGCGCGGCATCGGTGCTTCGGCTGGCGTGTCCAAGATCTCTTCGTTCTTCCTGATGGAGACGGGAAACGAGAGTCTGGGCGCCAGCGGCGGTCTGATCTTCGCCGACTGTGGTGTGAACCCCGACCCGAGTCCCGGTGAATTGGCCGAGATCGCCTGGCTTGCGAGCCTCAACGCCAGGAAGTTCCTGGGCGTCGAACCGCGGGTGGCCCTCCTGTCGTTCTCCACCAAGGGGAGCGCCGATCATCCGCGCGTGCGCAAAGTGCGCGCCGCTTTCGACATCGCGCGTGAGCGTTATCCGAGTCTCAACATTGACGGCGAGCTGCAACTCGACGCCGCCCTTGTTCCTGAGGTTGCCGCGTCGAAGGCGCCTCGGTCTTCGGTCGCGGGACGGGCGAACGTTCTGGTCTTCCCCGATCTCGACTCCGGCAACATCGGCTACAAGATCGCGGAACGCATGGGCGGAGCGCGGGCGGTGGGACCTATCCTTCAGGGCCTGGCCAAACCCGCAAACGATCTCTCGCGGGGTTGCTCAGTGGAAGACATCGTCGACGCCATCGCCATCACCGGCCTGCAGGCGGATTGACGAGCCTAAGGAATAATCTCGAACTCGGTTTCCTTGACGTAGTCCTTCTTCGCGACGTTGTCCCGCAGGCGAAGCTGCGCGATGTACTTGCCAGGCGGGTAGGTCCCGAGAGGCACGGGACCGGCGGACGGAGTAGCCGGTTCGATCTCATACGTCTGGTCGGGCGCTTTGGCGATCGCCCTGCCGTCCTTCAGAACCTGGAACCCTCCGGCCACGGAGATCTTGCCTGCTTCATCCTTGGCCGCGCCATAGATGGCGCAGAGAAGCGTCACCGCTTCACTTTTCTTGAAAACATTGCCGTACCGCGGCACGAACTTGGTCGCTCCGAAGATGAACTCGAAATAGGGATCGTCCTTCGTGGGTCCGGCGCTGTCTTGAATGTCGGCCAGTACCATCACCGGAGAGATGGTGAGCTCAGCACCGTAGTCCTGGGTCTTGACCCTAAGCTCGGCGACCGACCCTTTGCCTGATTTTGGGTCGATGGCGGCGATCCTCATGGAGTGCTCGCCCGGACGCAGCGGCATACCGAAGGCGGACACGAACGTGTTGTCACCTTCGACCTCGGCCGTCACCTCTCGGTCTTGAGACTTCAGTACACGTCCTTCCTTGTCGGTCGAGTGGACAGAAACAATGACCTTAGCGACTTTCCGGACGCCCGCGTCCAAAACGGTCAGACCCGAGGCGTCGCCCTTGATGAGCCCGGCCACGAAGACGGAAGCCCCATCCTGAGATCGAATCTCCATCACCGGCATGGCGTCAAGCTTGAAATCCGTGCGGGGCTGCTTGAGCAAGGCCTGCGACGGCGTGGGCTTCGGAAGCAGGTCCGAAAGCTTCACCAGTGCGCCCTTGGCATCGAACTTGTACGACAGGTTCGTCTGGACGACCTTGAACTCGGCGATGCGGTTCAACTGGTCTCCAAAACGGTTTTCCTGGGGAAGCATGCAGGCGCCGTCCAGACCGATTTCCATCGAGCCGCCCTTGAAGGTCATGGTCGGCCGATCCTTGTACGTCCAGGTTTCGGGGGCTCGGAACGTGACTTCACCGGTGGTTTCCTTCTTCACGCTGTCGGGAGGGCCCAGGAGTATGTAGATCCGGCCGCAGTCGGTGAGGGAACCGAGGCGCCCCGCCGACTTGAACTTCGGGTCGACCTGGGCGACGAGCGTCAGATACTCAGCCTGGTACTCGTTCTCCTCGGTGTCGAGATTCGGATCGCGCCTCGCCCAGAAAATCTTCTGAAACTCGGTCGCGTCCGAGTTGTTCTTGAGACTCTTGTAGGCCTTCTCTTCCTCGGGAAGGATGAGCGGCCGCACTGCGTCGACCCACTTCTTGGCGTTCTTGTCGAGATCCGCGTGTGCGGGTAAGGAGAGGAGAGTAATGAGGGTCGAAGCCAGACCAAAACGTTTCATGGAACAGTTCCTTTGAACCAGGATTTTGAAGAATTCTTGCCGTTTTTGAACGCTTGGAGGACACGAACCATCGCGTCCTTCTCGGTGACCGTATGCTCGGGGAAAGGAGTGTACCGCCGCCCAACCAAATCTGGGACGGGACGGTCGTGATAGGTTCGCACCAGCGTCCCCCCAATGCCTTCTCCAAACACCGCCAGAGTCCTGGTCATGGCGTGTCTCCTGCTCGTCCTCGGGGAAGATGCGTTTGCCGCCCGGCAGGTCCGCGGGAAGGCGGCCGCACGGTCCGTTCCCGTCTCGATTCTGACGCCTCCCGAAGCCTCTGTCTACGATCTCAAAGTGGGTGAGGCGGTTCGACTGGCTATCCGTAACCGATCAAACGTGGCCCTGGTGGCCATGGATCCATGGACTGGCCGGGTCCTGGCTATCGGCAACCCGCAGTCTGGAGTGCTCACCTCGTACCAGCCGTGCTCGGTTTTCAAGCTGGTGGTGGCGGTCGCGGGACTCACCGAAGGCGTGATCACACCGGAAACCCACTACACCTGCGCCGATGGCTGCTGGCTCCGAGCTGGTCACGGCCCCATCGGGCTGGCCCGGGCCCTTGCGGTCTCGTGCAACACCTATTTCGAGTGGCTCGGTGAGCGCCTCGGGTTTGACACCGTTCGCACGTACGCCCAAAGGCTAGGTCTCGGGTCTCCCACCGGCATCAACCTTCCGGGGGAAACCGCGGGTGTGGTGCCCTCCGCAATCCCCAGCCTCGGCTTAGGCCACATGTCGTCTCACGCTCAGGGCGTCAAAACGTCGGCTATGCAGCTCGCGGTGCTGATGTCCGCGCTGGTGAATGGCGGCGTCATACATGAACCCCGGTTCGTGTCACTGCAGTCCCTCAAAGTGAAGGAGCGGTCGCGATTCTCGGCGCCCGCTACCCTGGCGCTCCTCTCTCCCGGACTGTTTTCGTCGGTGACAGAGGGAAGCGCTCGGCGCGCCTTCGATCCGGGCTTCGTAGCCTCGGGCAAGACCGGATCGTGCTCAGGTGTGGGCTGGTTCGCATCGTCGCTCGGCTATCCGCGATCCGAACTGGTCGTAGTCGCCCTGATTCGTGGCGCCAGCGGTTCGGCGGCTTCGGGAGTTGCCGCGGAGTTCTACCGGTCGCTCCTGGGCGTTCCGACCCAGAACACCACCATCGCTACCGAGTCCGGATCCCATTAGGACCCGGGGCTGCTCGGGCGTCTTGATCTACCTCCGGCCGAGTTTGACTACCACGCGCTTCGCCTCGCCTTCGACATTGACCTCGGTCTCTTCCGTTCGGTAGCCGGGTCGGACAACCTCGATTCGGTGACGTCCCGCGGCCAGTTCGAGACGGGTGACCTGGGACGCCTTCCCGTAGAACTCTCCATCCACGTAGACCGACGCGTCCGCAGGCTCGATATCGAGAAGCACGTCGCCCCGCTTGGTGTCCTTGGAAGGCGGTACGTAGGGGCGATCAGCCGGATCGGCGTCAACCTCCCGGCTTCGGTCCGCCGTCTCGCGCGCAGAGTCACGATCCAGGTCCAAATCCCGTTCCGGGATTCGATCGGATCGACGGTCGTACTCCTCGCCGATCGAATCGCGGGTTTCGCCGCTGCCCTTCGCCATATCGAAGCGAAGCTTGAGCGTCTGGTCCCGGTTGGCGTAGATCGAAAACGTGTGGGAACTGTAGCCCTCGAGTTTGAACGTGATGTCGTGGCGGCCCGGCGAAACGTTCAGGCGCTGCAGGAGGCCATCGAAGTCGTCGACGATTCCGGCGTAATAGCCATCGACGTAGACCCGCGCCTTCGCGGGCTCCACCAGAGTCCGGAGCTGAGCGACGTTCCCGCTCCGATACCGATAAGACCGGTAGGAGGACGAAGGGTAATAGCCGTAGTAGTCGCCATATGAATAGCCGTAGTCGGAGTAGCCGTAGCCGTAGCCATACCCATACCGTCCATATGAGCGGCCGGGGTAGCCCCATGAATAGGCGTAAGGATCGTAGTAATAGTACGAGTTGGGGTAGCCGGTGTACCGGTCCCGGTCATTGCCGTAGCGGTCTCGGGTACCGGTCCCCGTCCCGGGTCTCGGACCGCTCACCTCCGAAGTGCCGGAGGGTTTCCCCGTCCCGTGCGTCGGTGCCCGCGTCCTCGTCCCGCT
>JANLWV010000298.1:0-10011 GCA_031364765.1 Vicinamibacteria bacterium | reverse complement strand
TCACGGTGGCCAGAATGTCGAGGCCCCGTTCCATGCCGACGCCCCGAAAGGAACCGATCGAAGACCGGTTGGCCTTGTCGTAGCTGGCTTTGAAGATGAACGGAATCTCGAGCTCGTCCGTGATCTCTTTGAGACGACGTGCGATCTTGAGCGGGTGGGCGGGCGATTCGATGACGCACGGGCCCGCGATCAGAAAGAGCGGCCCGCCCCCGATCTTCAGGCCGCCCACCCGGATCGCCTTGGTTTTCGATGGCTTCACGCGACCACACTCGACGATACGGTAGCCGGCGACCGGGGCTGATCGCCCCGTTTCCGGGCATACGAGGCGCCCACGAATCCGGCGAAGAGCGGATGCGGCTGCCACGGCCGCGACTTGAATTCGGGGTGATACTGGACGGCGATGAAATACGGATGGTTCGTGATCTCACAGACCTCGGCGAACTTCCCGTCCGGGGTCTTACCGGAGATCTTGAGCCCGGCGTTCTCGAGCCGCACCAGATACTCCTGGTTGAACTCGTAACGGTGGCGATGGCGCTCGCGGATCTCGCGGGCTCCATAGACTCGACGAGCGAGCGAGCCCTCATCGAGTTCGCAGGGATAAGACCCGAGGCGCATGGTGCCCCCCATGTCCTCGACCCCGAGCAGGTCCTGAAGTTTGTAGATCACACGATGCTCCGCGTTCTCGTTGACTTCCGTGGAGTCGGCGCCCGCGAGGCCGCAGACGTTTCGCGCATACTCGACCACCGCCCACTGGAACCCGTAGCAGATGCCGAAGAACGGTGTGCCCGACTCGCGGGCGTACTGGGCCGCCATCACCATGCCCGCGGTGCCCCGAGCGCCAAACCCCCCGGGCACCAGAATGCCCGAGACATCCTTGAGGACCGACCGGCCCTTGGCTTCAAGCTCCTCGGACTCAACCCAGCGCCGAACCAGCTTCACGCCGTTCGCGAGGGCGCCGTGGGTGAGGGCTTCGTTGAGGCTCTTGTACGAGTCTTCATACGAAACGTACTTGCCGATGATGGCAATCTCGACTTCGGCCTTGGGATTCTTGATCGTGCTGACGATCCTCTCCCAATGAGCCAGGTCACAGCCGGGAGAAGTGAGGCCGAGGCCCTTCAGGATGAAGGCGTCCAGTCCCTGCGACTTGAGATGGAGGGGGACTTCGTAGATCGTTCCGACATCCTGGGCCGAAATGACCGCTTCCTCGGGCACGTCGCAGAAGAGGGCGAGCTTGGCCTTGATGTCCGCGGGCAGATCCACCTCGGTGCGGCAGAGCAGGACGTGCGGCTGAATGCCGATGCCCCGGAGCACGTGAACCGAGTGCTGCGTAGGCTTGGTCTTCAGCTCCTGAGCGGTCTTGATGAATGGCACCAGAGCGAGGTGGACGAACATCGCATTGTCCCGACCCACATCGCGGCGGAACTGGCGAACCGCTTCGAGGAAGGGCAGGCTCTCGATGTCGCCGACCGTGCCTCCGATCTCCACGATCAGTACGTCGACGCCCTCTCCGCACTCGCGTATCGCCGCCTTGATCTCGTCGGTGATGTGCGGAATCACCTGAACCGTGCGCCCCAGATAGTCGCCGCGCCGCTCCTTCTGAATCACCTGGCCGTAGATCTGACCGGTGGTTATATTCGACTTGCGCGATGTGGTGACGTGGGTGAAGCGTTCGTAGTGGCCGAGGTCAAGGTCGGTTTCGCCGCCGTCCTCGGTGACGAAGACTTCCCCATGCTGATAGGGGCTCATGGTGCCCGGATCGACATTGAGGTACGGATCGCACTTCATCAGGCCGACTCGGAAACCGTGGCCTTCCAGCAGGCAGCCGATCGACGCGGCGGCGATGCCTTTGCCGAGCGACGAGACAACACCACCGGTTACGAAAATGTACTTGGTTGGTTTTGGCATCGGTGTTGAAGCCTCCGCTTAGTGGGGTTGGAGCATGGAATCAGGGGAAATCAGAGCGCGAACGCGTTCGAGGTCGGCCGGCGTGTCCACCGCGACCGTGCCTTCGCCATCGACCGGCTCGACCAGGATCGTCATGCCGTGATGCAGGGCGCGGAGCTGTTCAAGTTGCTCAAGGGGCTCGAGCGGGGAGGGCGGTAGCGCGGCGAAGGCGGTGAGAGCTTCGCGGCGGAAGACGTAGAGACCGACGTGCTTCCGTGCGATGCCCGCGGCGATGGCAGCCCGCGCGGCCGCCTCCAACGTCCGTTCGGTTGTCCGGACGTGAGGGATGGGACTGCGCGAGAAGTAGAGCGCGTGTCTAAAGGCATCGGTCACGACCTTGACCACGGCGTCCGACATCATCTCGTCAAGATGCCACAGGGGCAGGGAGAGCGTCGAGATGGCGGCGTCCCGGTCGCCATGAAGGGCGTTGACGGCCACATCGATCATGGCGGGATCGATCATCGGTTCGTCGCCCTGGATGTTCACGTAGATCTCGGCCTGGATCTGTTTTGAAGCCTCGGCCAGCCGGTCGGTTCCGGTCGGGCAGTCGGGCGAGGTCATCAGCGCCCGTCCCCCGAAGGCCGCGACCGCGCCCATCACCCGGTCGTCGTCGGTGGCGACGACAACTTCATGCACGGTTTTCGCCCGCTTCGTTCGCTCGTAGACGTGGCGGACCATCGGCCACCCGTGAATGAGGGAGAGAGGTTTCCCAGGGAGCCTCGTTGAGGCAAACCGCGCCGGGATGATCGCTGCGACTCTCAACTGGTTGCAACCTTATAGGGCCGAGGCGACCTTCGCAAAACGGAGTGCGACGGAGGCTCGGCTGCCGCGTGTAGGCTTTCCTTCATGCTGCGCGGCGTGATATTCGACTTCGATGGCGTGTTGGTAGACAGCGAGCGCGCCCATTTTGAGGGTTTGCGCGTCGTTTTGGCCGAGAGCGCCGGAATCGACATTTCGTTTCATGAGTACACCGAGCATTACCTCGCCTACGATGATCGCGGCGGCATGCGCCGCGCCCTCGAGCGGCATGGTCAGGACGCCAGTCCAAACCGCGTTGACGACCTCGCCGCCCGGAAGAAGGGGGTCTTCGCCAACCTGCTTCCGAAGATTACCTTTTTGCCGGGAGCGAAGGATCTGATCCTCGCCCTTCATCGCGCGGGAGTGCCTCTCGCCATCGCGTCGGGCGCTCGTCGGCAGGAGATCGAGGCCTTGCTCCGGGCTCAAGATCTCCTGAGGTCCTTTCGCGGCATCGTTTCCGCGGACGATGTCCACAACTTCAAGCCGCATCCCGAGCCGTATCTGCGCGCGCGGATGCTGGTCGACGCCGTCGATTCGGCTCAGGGTGTCGTGGCGTTTGAGGACTCGGTCCCTGGAATTGCCGCAGCACGGGCGGCTCATCTGCGTGTTATCGGCGTGTCGAACTCCTATTCGCGCGAGAAGCTCGGACTGGCGCATCGCGTGGTCGAATCGCTGACCGAGCTGACGGTCGCGGATGTCGCCGCCGTAGCAGTCGGAGCCTCGGGCATGAGCGTCGCGCGATAGTCGCGCCGAATTGTCCGGGCCTTCAGGGCCTCCCCACGAAAACCACCGCCCGTGGGACCTCGGAAGGCACGGTCGCTTCTATGCTTCGTCTCATGGATGAGCAGGTTCTTCGTGATCTTGTGGCGATGGGGAAGTTCCTCGGGTCGCTCGATGGGATCGGGGTGAAGAGTGAGAAGGGTGGCCGGCAAGCGAAGACGCTGGCTCGACCCCTGGGCGCTGGCGCGCCCGTGCGCGCGACCTCGGCGGTCGCGACGGCCTCGGTCGCATTCGTGGCCCTTCCGGTGGCCCCCGCTCGTTCCGACCGCGACCGTGCATCGGCCGAACTCGCCCTCACTGCCATCCGCGACGAGATCGGCGACTGCAAGCGCTGTCGACTCTGCGAAGGCCGGACCAAGATTGTCTTCGGTCAGGGGAATGCCGGCGCGGAATTGATGTTTGTGGGGGAGGCCCCAGGCGCCGACGAAGACATTCAAGGCCTCGCGTTTGTGGGCCGGGCCGGTCAGTTGCTCACCGACATGGTGGAGAAGGGCATGAAGATGAAGCGGTTGGACGTATTCATCGCGAACGTCATCAAGTGCCGGCCGCCCGGCAATCGGCCACCGGAGGCCGACGAAATCGCGACCTGCCAGCCGTTCCTCGAAGCACAGATCAAGGCCATAAAGCCGCGGGTGATCGTGGCCCTCGGCGCTACCGCGGGTAAGTTCATGGCGAAGACGGCGGATCCCATTTCTAAATTTCGGGGCCGCTTCGCTTCCTGGGACGGCATCCCCGTGATGCCGACGTATCACCCGGCCTACCTCCTCCGGAATCCCTCCGCGAAGAAGACGGTCTGGGAGGATCTGAAGCTCGTGATGGACCTGCTGGGCTCGCGCTCGGAATAGGGTGCCCCGCGCCGTGCAGAAGTCACTCCCGGGCATGATGAAGCCGAAGCCGCGGTCGAAGCCAGCGGCCGTCGGGGAACGCTTCGTAGACGTCGCCCTTCCGCTGCCTTTGATGCAGCCCATGACCTATCGCGTGCCCGCGGGTTGGCCCGACGTTCCCCGGGGATCCCGAGTTGAGGCTCCCTTCGGCCGGCGCCGTGTGATGGGAGTGGTGGTGGACGCGGACGCGAGGCCCGAGGCAGGCATCGCGCTCAAGAACCTCACCGCGGTCTTAGATGAAGAACCGCTGGTCACCGAACGCCTGCTCGAACTGGCCCTCTGGGTGGCCGACTACTACATCGGCCCGATCGGTCAGGCTACGCGTCTGATAGCACCTCCCGGCGGTGTGCGGGCTTCGAAACGTCTGGTTCGGCTGAAGGAGACAGGCTCGGCCGAAAGCCCAGCCGCTGCCGACCCGATTCTTCTAGCACTCCAAGAGGCAGGCGGCAAACTCTCGGTCAGCTCCCTGGCCGGGCGCCTCGACAAAGACATCACGGCCCGACTCTTGAAACTCGACCAGATGGGGCTCATCGAGTTCGACGTGGAACTGAAGGCGAGCGACTTTCAGCGAATCCAGGTGGCCACGGCCGGGCCGGGACTTGAAGCCGCCGAACTGAGTGGCCGCGCCCTCGAGGTCGCGACGTTCCTGAAAGAAAGTGACGGGAAGGCCGCCATTCGAGACCTCGTCGGTGATGTGGCCTCGAGGCGTCAAGCGCTCAAGGCGCTCGAGAAAAAAGGCCTGGTGACGATGAGTTTCGAAGTCAGGGAACGCCGGCCCGGCCCCAATTCTCAACGGGAGCTGCGTCCCAGAGGGATTGAGGAGCGCATTCTTACGCCCGAACAGACCGAAGCGGACACGAAAGTCGCGGTGGCTCTCGGCGCATCGGAGTTCGCGCCCATTCTCCTCGAAGGCGTCACCGGCAGCGGCAAGACGGAGATCTATCTCCGTGCCGCTCAGAAAGCGCTGGAGCTTGGCAAGACGGCGCTGCTCCTGGTTCCGGAAATCGGTCTCACCTCCACCCTGGTGCGCGCGGCGCGCGAACGATTTGGCGATGCGGTGAGCGTCCTGCACAGCGATATGGCGGAAGGCGTTCGACACGATGAGTGGTGGCGGGCCCGCCGCGGGGAAGCGCGCGTGGTCGTTGGCGCTCGCTCGGCGGTTTTTGCCCCGCTCCGAAACCTGGGCCTCATCGTCGTCGATGAGGAGCACGACTCGGCCTACAAACAGGAAGATGCGCCGCGCTACCACGGTCGCGATGTCGCCGTCTATCGCGCGAGGCTCGAGAAGGCGGTGATCCTGCTGGGTTCGGCGACCCCTTCGATGGAGTCGCGCCTCAACGCCATCAAGGGCCGCTATGCCTGGTTGCGTCTGCGCTCTCGCGTTGGCCCCATGGGCCTCGCCTCGGTCCACATCATCGACCGCAAGAAGCAGAAGGTCCCGACCGCCATCCTCACTCCGCCGCTTGTCGAGGCGATAGGCGAGCGCCTGGCCAGGAAGGAGCAGACGGTTCTCCTTCTGAATCGGCGTGGATACGCGACCAGTCTGGTTTGTCGCGAGTGCGGCGCTTCGGCCCAGTGTCCGCATTGCTCCGTGGCCTTCGTCCTCCACCGAAGGGGCGAGCAGGCGCAGTGCCACTACTGCGGCCTGTTGAAGGCGACGCCCAGCCGCTGTTCCGAGTGTCGCGGCGACTATCTTCGCCTCCAGGGTTACGGAACGCAGCGCGTGGCCGAAGTCCTGGCCGCCACTTTTCCGGACGCCATCATCGATAGGATTGACCGGGATATCGCCGCCCGGCGCGGCGCGGTTGAAGGTGTTCTGCACAGGTTCGAAGAGCACGAGACCGACATCCTGGTTGGCACCCAGATGATCGCGAAAGGCCACGACTTCCCGAAGGTCACGCTGGTGGGCGTGATTGACGCGGACGTGGGCCTCGGTCTTCCTGATTTCCGCTCCGCCGAGCGGACCTTCGCGCTTCTCACCCAGGTGGCGGGACGGGCGGGGCGAGCTGATCTGCCCGGCGAGGTTCTGCTGCAGACCCACAACCCGAAGCATTACGCCATCGAGTTCGCCCAGAACCAGGACTACGACGCGTTCTTTGATCGCGAGATGGAGTTCCGAAGGACGATGGGCTATCCGCCGCACGAGGCGATGGTCAACATCCTGTTTCGCGGTCCGGTCGAGGACGAGGTGGCGAAGAAGGCGCGGAACATCGCCCGTCGTCTGAGGGTCACTCTGCGGGCGGGCGTGCTCGGCCCCTCACCCTCCCCGCTTTCAAAGGTCCGCGACGAGTTTCGCTATCAGGTGGTGGTGAGGGGAAAACGTGGAGTCATCCGCGAGACTGTCCACCGCGTTCTGATCGCGGAGTTTGGCGCCCTGAGATTCCCGGGAACCGCCGTGGACGTCGATCCCCTCTCTCTGATGTGACGCCCCTTGGGCGTCATTCCGGCCCACCCGCTGAAGGGGGCGAGCGCCGGAATCCAGGCCCCTACGCGGTCGGCTTCGGCGCTTCGAGTGCGGAAATCAGAATCTCCGTCGACTCGATCTCTTTCCCGGGCTTGAAGCGGATGCTGCGGCCGGGAGGAATGGGAACCTCCTGGCCGGTTCTGGGATTCCGCCCTATCCCGCGTTTCCGCGGACGAATGACGAAGACGCCGAACCCGCGGATCTCAATCCGCTGCGAACTCAGAAGCGCCTCTTTGAACGATTCGATGACCGCTTCCGTCGCCATTTCGGCGCGGACGCGGGTGAGATCGGCCGCTAGTGCAACCTGGTCAATGAGATCGGCCTTGATGAGGCTCATCGGACTTCCTTCTGCCTGTGGCGGGCGGGGGCGTCGCAGTTCCCTGTGAGAGCAAATGATTCAACGGGTCGCATCGGCGGGTGCAATTAGGATAGACCATGTGAAGCCTGAATCCACAACCGAAACTGACGTCCTGCCTTTAGTCGCGGTTGTGGGCCGGCCCAACGTTGGTAAGTCCACTCTTTTCAATCGTCTCACGGGTCGGAGGCAGGCCATCGTCGATTCCAAGCCGGGCTCGACTCGCGACCGAGCCTACGGTCGGGTCGAGTGGCAGCGGAAGGAGTTCAGGATGGTGGATACCGGGGGGCTCTCCCCGGGGGCCGACGAGCTTTTCCTGAGGCTGAGCAAGGCTCAGGCCGACGTGGCCATAGGTCAGGCCTCGCTGGTCATCCTGCTGGTCGATGCGCAGTCAGGCCTGCTTCCGGACGACGAAGCCCTGGCCCGCAAGGTCCGCGCCTCGGGCAAGCCGGTTCTTCTGGTCATCAACAAGGCGGAGGCGAGTCGACGCGAAACAAACGAGTTCGCGCGGCTTGGTTTTGGCGAGCCCTTCCCGATCTCCGCCGAGCACAACGAGGGCATCGGCGATCTTCTCGATCTGGTGTGCCAACGCGTGGGAGCGCCCGAGATTGAAGACACCGACGGCAGCGTCCGTCCGATCCGAGTCGCCCTCATCGGCCGGACGAACGTGGGTAAGTCGTCGATGCTCAACCGATTGGTGGGCGAGGAGAGGTCGATCGTGTCGCCGGTTTCCGGGACCACGAGGGATTCGGTCGACTCGCTCGTGACCTGGCAGGGGAAACCGTATCTCTTTGTCGACACCGCCGGCATTCGCAAGGTTCGCCTCCTTGAAGACGGGGCCGATCACGTTGCTGTCGTGCAGGCGAAGCGCGCCGTAGATCGCGCCGAAGTCTGCGTCCTGCTGGTTTCCGCCGAAGACGGCATGCGCGAGATGGATGCCACCATTGCCGGCCTGGTCCAGGAGTCGGGACGCGCGGTCGTGGTGGCGGTCAACAAGTGGGATCTCGCCAAGACGCTGAACAAAACGTCCGCGCAGATGAGGGAGGAGTTCTCCTACCGGGTCAAGTTTCTTGAGTACGCGCCGGTTGTCCTCGTCTCGGCGAAGACTGGCATGGGGCGCAAGGACCTTTTCACCGCCATCGACAAGGCTCGATCCGAATGGTCCAGGCGTGTTCCCACCGGGCCGCTGAATCGCTGCCTTCAGGACGCGGTGGCGCGGAATCCGATTCGGTTCAAGAAGGGCGCCGAGGGCGTGAACCTCCTTTACGCCGCCCAGATCCGCATCGATCCGCCCACGTTTACCCTTTCGGTCAACCGCGAGGGCGAGTTGCACTTCTCGTCCGAACGGTTTCTGATCAACTGCCTGAGGAAGGAATTTGGGTTCGATGGGTCGCCGCTGCG
The DNA here is from genome assembly GCA_031364765.1 of Vicinamibacteria bacterium. Classification (GTDB taxonomy): domain Bacteria; phylum Acidobacteriota; class Vicinamibacteria; order Fen-336; family JAGNNV01; genus JAGNNV01. Next base: position 1,385 of record JANLWV010000298.1, on the reverse strand, counting down.
GATCTGGTTGAGGGTAAGGCGTTCCCGGTCCGGACCTCAGTCTTTCAAGATGCGGAAGGCCATAGCCCGGCCGAGGACTGACGGTAAACCAAACAGTGGAAAGGACATACCCATTGACAGTTCAAGTCATTTGGAGTCTCCCAAAACTCGCATTGACAAGCGAACCGTCCGCCGTTCATAATCTCGTTTAATTGCACCGGCCTAAAGCGCTGATGTAATGAATTTTTCTCAGCACTTTCAACCCAATCCGCCCCCTTGTCCCCAGGTTAGGGAGTCTTCGTTTGACCAAGGCCGACATCGCCCGCGCCGTGTACGAACGCCACGGTGGCCTGTCCAGTCGCGAAGCCGCACGTCTGGTCGACACGTTCTTTCGACTTCTCCGCGAGCGGCTGTTTCGGGGCGAGAAGGTCCAGATCACGGGTTTCGGGACGTTCCTGGTGAAGACCCGCCGCGAACGCCGCGGACGCAATCCCAAGACCGGCGACATCATCGCCATCAAGTCGCGAAAGTCCATCTTCTTCCGGTCCTCCCCGCAGGTTGAAGCCGCCGCGGTTTCCTCGGAAGCGAACGCGTGATGTCGCACCGAGCCTGAGATCCCATGGCCGACCGCAAGATCCCCAACAAGCTGTTCTTCAAGATCGGCGAAGTTTGCGAGCTCACGGACATTCAGCCCTACGTTTTGCGCTATTGGGAAACTGAATTCCCGACTCTGGCCCCCGCGAAGAACAGTTCCGGGCAAAGGATCTATAGGCGTCGCGACATCGAGACCGTGATCCGGATCAAGGAACTTCTCTACGGCGAAGGATTCACCGTGGCCGGCGCGCGCAAGAAGATCGAGCACGAACAGGCCGGGCGGGTCGACACTCCGGTGTCTCCCGCCGCCCTTGAGAGCGCTTTCGAAGGCACCGAGCCCGACACCAAGATTGGTCCCACTCCTTCGGCGGCGGCGATCCGTGCCGCCATGGCTCATCCCACCACATCCGGCGAGCCCGCGGTGGCCCGCGACGACAAGACGCGGGCGATCCTTCAGGAAGTCAAGGAAGAGCTGAAAGCGCTCCTGAAAGTCCTGGACCGAAAATAGCGAGGGGCGCCGGCGCTCGTTTGTTGTGGTCGTGCTCAGCTTCGCTGACCACGCCCCCGCAAAGTCGCTCGCTTCGCACGCTAGTTTGTGTGGCGGGCAAAGAATGGAACTCCGTTCTGGCGTTACGGCCTCACGAGGAACCAAGCGAAGGCCGGATTCCTGATTGGCTCCGCTGCGCGGACCCAATCCAGAGCAAAGTCGCTGGCGCTCGTTTGTCACTCCGGCCGAAGCGACCGGGGGTTGTGGATGGCTCCGCTTCGCGGACCCCTCCACCGCAAAGTCGCTCGCTTCGCTCGCTCGTTTG
>JANLWV010000295.1:0-3955 GCA_031364765.1 Vicinamibacteria bacterium | reverse complement strand
GGCGAACGCGGGAAAGTGTGTTTATGCCGGCGTGGCTGCTCCCTGCACGGCCCGACGCAACGCCGCCCGCGCCAGCAGGCGTGTGGAGTCGAGCGTCTGGAGCGGCGAGTTCGAGTCGTTCATGATCAACGGGATTTCGGTGCAGCCGAGGACGACGGCGTCGCAGCCCTCATCTTTCATCCGCGAGATGACCCGCTGGAAGCAGGCGACCGCCTCGGGTTTGAAGACGCCGTAGACCAGTTCATCCATGACGATGCGATCGATTTCTTCGCGCTCCGCGGCGTTCGGGCGCGCCCAGGCAAGGCCGCGTGCTACGAGCTTTTCCGGATAGATCTCGCTCTCGACCAGCCAGCGAGTTCCGGTCAGTCCAAGGCGCTTGAAACCGCGAAGGGCGGCCTGCGCGGCGACCTCCTCGGCGATGTGCAGCCAGGGCAGTGGTGATCGCGAGGTAATGAGAGGAAGCGCCTGGTGGATCGTGTTGTCGGGGCAGATCAGAAAGTCGGCGCCGATGGTCGCGAGCTTGTTGGCCGAGGAGAGCATCAGTTCGCCCACACCCGGCCAGTCGCCCCGGCGGATGTTTTTCAGGTACTCGGCGAGCGAGTGGGTGTGCATCGAGACCTCGGGATGATCGTGCGGGCCGAGGAGGGACGCCCCTTCGACACAGAGGGTCCGATAACAAAGAGCAGCGCCCTCGGCGGAGCAGGCGACGATACCGATGTGCTGGGGCATGACTTCAGTTTACGAAAGTGCCGTTTGGGCTTGTGTGCGTCGCCAGGATGGGCTTAGGATCTTCCGCAACAAACCTCGAGCACGGCGCGTTTGTACTCGAGCCCGTCAACTCATCAAGGAGTCTCTATGCCCCAGTCTCGCCTTCCTCGCGTTCTTTCGTGTGGCTTGGCCCTCAGCCTCTCGCTGCTCCTGCTCACACCCGCATCCGCGCAGGTGACTACGGGGTCGATTTCCGGAGTTGTGTCCGATACCAGCGGCGCCGTCATGCCCGGCGTCACGGCCTCGCTCTCCGGCGAACGCCTGATTGGCGGAGTCAAGACCGTAACCACCGACTCGTCCGGCCGATACAGTTTCGACCGGCTGCCTCCCGGCTCCTACGACGTGAAGTTCGAGTTGCAGGGCTTCCGCGCCAGCGAACGGCGGGGTGTCGCGGTCTCGGCGACGTTCACGGCCGCGGTCAACGCGAGGCTCGAAGTCGGGCAGATGTCGGAGACCGTGGAGATCGTGGGCGAGGCCGCGGCCGTCGACGTGAAGCAGAACGTGCAGCAGACGGTCATGAGCCAGGAACTCCTCGAAGGCGTTCCGACGGGACGCGACCCCTGGTCGGTCGCGAAGATCATTCCCGGCGTTCAGGTCGGAACCTACGATGTCGGCGGCACGCAGGGCATGCAACAGAGCGCCATCACCTCGCATGGTTCGCAGGGCGACGACAAGATCTTCGCCATCGACGGCATGAACGTCAACTGGCCGGGCGGCGGCGGCGGGTCGACCATGGTGTACTACGACCAGGGCATGTTCGAGGAGGTCAACTATCAGACCTCGTCGATCCCCGCGGAAGTGGCGGTGGGCGGTGTGTTCATGAACATGGTCACCAAGGAAGGCGGCAACAAGCTGCGCGGCGACGTGAAGTTCTACTGGGCGAACGACTCCACCCAGGCCGAGAACCACAAGACGCCGGAGCTCGAGAGGTTCGCTTTCGCCGGCGGCAACCCGGTGACCAAGCAGTACGACCTCAACCTCAACATCGGCGGACCGATCCTCCGCGACACGCTCTGGTTCTTCTCGTCCTATAGGAACTGGAAGGTCGACAAGCAGACTCTGGGCGCCCGCAATCCCGACGGGACGTTCGCGATCGACGACAACAAAATCACGAACTACTCGGCCAAGCTCACCTGGGCGGCCGCCCAGAAACACAAGTTCATGGGCTCGTGGAACTACAACTGGAAGGAGCGGTTCCACCGGCGCGACACGCCCCCGAACTTCGTGGAGGACAAGGCGAGCTACATCCAGCAGCAGCCGGGTTACTCGGTGGCCGGTAAGTACACGGGCGTTCTGAGCTCTTCGTCGGTCTTTGAGTCGGGCGTGAGCTACATGTCCGGGACGTTCCCGCTGCAATATCAGCGGGACGTGAAACCTACCGACATCCGGATCGAGGACTCGGTGCGGTCGACGGCCACGGGCGCGGCGCAACGCAACTACGACAACCCTAACTCGCGCTTCCAGTTCGACAACTCGATCTCGCTCAACCGTTCGACGAGCAGCGGTGTTCATGCCCTGAAGTTCGGCGTGCAATATGCGCGGCAGTTTTTCCAGGAGAACAACCGGGTCAACGGAGACATGCACATCCTCTTCAGCGATGGCGTGCCCAACTCCGTGCGCATCTACAACTCGCCCACGTCCGCGACCAGCCGGATTTCACAGTTTGGTTTCTTCGCCCAGGACGGCTGGACCCGTGGCAAGCTGACCATCAACCTAGGCGGCCGATTCGACATCGCGAAGGGATTCATCCCGGAGCAGAGCGTGCCCGCCGGGACCTTCATCGGTCCACGGAATCTGAACCGTCAGGATGTCTTTGATCAGAAGCTCGGGGTGTGGCGCGCCGGGTTCGTCTACGACGTGTCCGGGAATGGAAAGACCGCCATCAAGGGCAACTTCAGCCGGTATGGCAACAACGTCGGCATCAATCGGGTGACTCTGGTGCATCCGTTCACGCTGTCGAACGGCACGCGGTCCTGGACGGATCGCAACGGCGACCGTCTGCCGCAGGAGAGCGAACTCGGCACGTTCTCGGGGTTTGCCGGCGTGGCGAACCGCTACTCGGACGCGAATGGCCCGAACTGGCCATATTCGGACGAGATCACGGCCGGCATCGAGCGACAGTTGTTCAAGGACATTCGCGTGGGCCTCATGGGCTATCGCCGGACCAACCGCAGTGTCATCGGCTTCAAGAACGCGAGAGTACCGACGTCGGCGTACGCGCCGGTTTCTATCACACTGCCGTCCGGCGCCACGGGTCCGGGGGGGACGGCCACCGTCTACAACCTTTCGCCCGCGTTTTTCGGCGCGGCGTTCAACGATCTCGTTTACGACAACCAGCCGCTCCTCGACACCGACTACACGGGCGTTGAGTTCACGCTGGCCAAGCGCTTCTCGCGACGGTGGCAGGCCATTGCCGGCGCCACCTTCGGCAAGAACGAAGGCGGCGTCGACTTCGGCGGAGATCTGAACGATCCCAACAACACGAACGCCCAGCAGGGCATCGTCGGTAACGACTCAAAGTACTCCTTCAAGTTCGCGGGGAGTTACCTGATCCCGCGAGCCGAGGTGATGCTTTCGGGCACCTTCCTCTGGAACAACGGTTACCCGTATCAGTCGACCATCTCCGTGACCCGGACGCTGGTCCCCACGTTGACCCGGGCCAGCCAGACGGTTCGCCTGGCCGAGCGCGGAACGGAGCGGCTCGAAGATGTTCAGCTTCTCGACCTGCGCCTGTCCAGGAACATCAAGCTCGGGAATGGCCTGACGCTTCAACCGCAGATTGAGGTGTTCAACGTGCTTAACGCTTCAACTACCGTGAATATCGCGGCGACCACGGGCTCCCGGTATTTGTTCCCTACGGAGATTCTGGCGCCGCGGATCTTCCGGTTCGGGGCGACGCTGAGCTTCTAGGGGTTGTCTTAGGTTGTTTCGCCAGGGCGAACTGAATTCGCCCTGGCGTTATTTTTTGGCCGCAGGCTGCTTTTGCTTTTCGACCATGGCGGCCACATCGGCGAGGAGCTTCTTGGCGTCGTAGACGATGCCGTCCTTGATCGTGTACTTCACTCCGCCCTTCCAGTCTTCCTTGCCCGTCTTCTCGTTCAGGTACAACGCCCCATTGCCGTAGAGGGTCTTGAAGTTCTGGAGCGGGTTCTCGGGGACGATCACGAGGTCGGCCAGCAGTCCCGCC
>JANLWV010000215.1:0-3405 GCA_031364765.1 Vicinamibacteria bacterium | reverse complement strand
GAGGGACTTCGCCTCGAACACCCGCCTCCCGGTGAGCATCTCGTGCAGCACGAGCCCCAGCGCGTACACGTCGCTGCGCAGCGACGCGCCCTCACCCGTTAATTGCTCGGGCGCCATATACGCCGGCGTGCCCGACATGTCCGCCCCGCCACCACCAGACGCAAGGGCGGCAAGGCCAAAGTCAGCGATGCGCGCCTGACCGCGGCCGTCGATCATCACGTTCGCGGGCTTCAGGTCGCGATGGATCACGCCCTTGTCGTGCGCCGCCGCGAGGCCGGCGCAGACCCCGCGCGCGATGTCGAGCGCTTTATCTCCCGGCATCCGTCCAATGCGGCGCAGGAGGGACGCAAGGTCCTCACCGTCGACATACTCCATCACCAGGAAATGATGGCCCTCGGCTTCGGCGATGTCGTAAAGCCGGCAGACGTTCGGGTGCGAGATCTGGCGGCCGATCCGTACTTCGTCGGCGAGACGCTCGAGACGGTCCTTGTCTGCGGCCAGGGCGGCGGGCAGGAACTTCAGCGCGACCGGCTGGCCGAGGCGAATATCGTCAGCGCGGTAGACCTCGCCCATGCCGCCCCGACCGAGCGGGGCGACGATCCGATAGCGGCCCGCGAGCAACGTCCCGGGGGTAAAACGGTCGGTCGAAACGTGACGTGGCTCAGCGGGTGAGCCGAGGTCGCAGTCTGCGAATCAGGGGGGTGATGCGGAGCCGGCATTCCACTTCCTTTTCTGAAGGAGGGGCGATGTTAGTCGGGTATTCCTCTCGATTGCCGACCTCTGGTGTCCTGCCTCGTCAGTCCTCCAGGAGGCGCCCAAAAGCCGGCCGGCCCGCCAGCGAAACGTGGAACGCATAGACGGCCGGCAGGGCAAGGAGGGCGACCGCCAGCAGCGCGTGCCCCGCGTACCAGGCGCCAAAGTCGAGCGCAATCGGCAGCGAACGGAGGGCAAAGAGAAAAAGGCCCGCCGAGGCCAGAGCGAGAAGGCCAAAGCGGACCAGCGTGAAGACGAACATCGCGAAAATCAGGGTCAGGAAGAACAGTTCGATGGGGTGTCCGGAGACCCACCACAAGTTGAAAACCACGAACGTGATTACCAGGGCAACGATCGCAGGTCCCTCCTTTCGAAGAACCATTCTGTAAAGGGTCAACAGAAGAAGCGCGGTAAGCGCGAGCTCGACGCCCGCGGCGAGGAGGTCGAGCAGATCGCCCACGATCAGCCGGAGGCCGTTCAAGTCCCATAAGCCACCCGAGAAGGGGTGGGGACGGGGCAGGCCCAGCGCACTCGGCGCGAAATAACTCAGGTGCCAAAGCAGTCCCGTAGCGGTCCCGCTCATCGCGCCGACGAGAATGTCCCGTCCCACGAGTGGATCTTTCAGACGGCCCTTCACAAGCCGGCTCCAGGAAATCATCGCCTGAGGCCAGCGGCGCCGCGCGTAGGGTTCGAGTGCTACGTAGAAGAGCCAGATCCCCACGGCATCCGAAAGATCCGCAAAGATCGGCGCCCGCAGGATCCTGGCCTCCGCCATGGGCGACGCCACATGGTGTGCCGTCAGCAAAGTCGCAAGACCCCGAGCCGCGAAAAAGAAGGCGGCGGTACGAAGGGCTCCGGTAACGTCGCTCTTCCCTAAGCGGAGATTATGGCGGGCCAGGATCACGCTCGCCGCCATCACAACCAGCACGCCGAAGAACGGCATGCCCCACCAGACGAAGAGGCGGTAGAAGAGAGAGTAGTACCCCCAGGGAACATCTTCCTCGGTGTGATCCCAGCGCCAGACGATACGGAAATCGACGGGTCTGTCTCGGAAGCTGGCGGCCTCGATACGCACGGCGCTGTCTCCTCGCTTCGGGTCCGTGAACCGCCAGGCCGCCCGCCCGTCGGACGCGACCGGCGGCGTCCAGATAGCGTGGTCGGGCAAAAGCTCTGTGAGGTCGAATCCTGCTTCCTTGAGAAAAGGCGCCCAATCCGGCGGCGCCGCTCCTGGCTTCGTATCGTCGAACGACGGCGGCACGACGGAGAAGCGAGTGAGCCGCCCTTCGGTCGTGAGTTCCACCTTCACCATACCGGGCGAGCGGAGCGGCGGATCGTCACGACGTACCTCGCCTGAAAGTGGCTCCAGGTAGCTCGGCGTTCCGGTACGCGAATCAGGGAGCTTTCGGCTCTGGCGATACACGTAGCAAATCGCCACGCGCCCACAGTAGGACGTCTGGTCGCCGCTGTTCTCGTACCAGCCCGCCCAGTCCGCTGGACGATCTACGACGCCGGCCAGCTTGAGGATTTCTCGGGCCCGCTCTCTCATGACCTCGGGCGGCTCCTCGAAAGGCACGTGCTGGTAGTAGGCCGTCCACCTCGAAAGCACGCCGGCCGCGACGATCCCCACGATCACAAACGAGAGGCACGCCCAGGCCACGGCCGGTCGCAGGTCGCCCACTTTGCCGGCAGCTGCCACCATCTCCGGCGACGGCGTTTCACCCGCGAGGAGTGCTGCCTGCAAGGGGTCACCTCCGGGCAGCGAGGCCAGGGCCACCCGTGCTGTGGCCGGACGATCGTTGGGATCGCGCGCGAGGCAGCGCAGGATAACCCGCTCGAAAGCGGGGTCTAGATCTGTCGCGCTGGAAAGGCTCGGCGGCTTCGTCTCCGCATGGAGCGACCGAAGCTCGTTGAGGGACTTCGCCTCGAAGACGCGCTTCCCGGTGAGCATCTCGTGTAACACCAGACCCAGCGCGTACACGTCGCTGCGCAGCGAAGCGCCGCCACCCGTCAGTTGCTCGGGCGCCATGTACGCCGGTGTGCCCGACATATCGGCAGCGCCGCCTCCACCCGCGAGGGCAGCGAGGCCGAAGTCGGCGATGCGGGCGTGACCTCGGCCGTCGATCATGACGTTTGCGGGCTTGAGATCGCGGTGTATCACGCCCTTGTCGTGGGCCGCGGCCAATCCCGCGCAGACACCCCGCGCAACCTCGAGAGCTTTGTCTCCCGGCAGCCGTCCGATGCGGCGCAGCAGAGAAGCGAGGTCCTCCCCGTCGACGTACTCCATCACCAGGAAGTGATGGCCCTCGGCTTCGGCGATGTCGTAAAGACGGCAAACGTTCGGGTGCGAGATCTGCCTTCCGATGCGCACTTCATCCACAAGGCGTTCGAGGCGTTCGCTGTCCGCGGCCAGGGCCGCGGGAAGGAACTTCAACGCGACGGGCTGGCCGAGGCGGATATCGTCGGCGCGGTAGACCTCGCCCATGCCGCCCCGACCGAGCGGGGCGACGATCCGATAGCGGCCCGCGAGCAACGTCCCGGGGGTAAAACGGTCGGTCGAAACGTGACGTGGCTCTACCGGGTGAGCCGAGGTCTCTGCCGACGAATCGGGCGAGGTCTACCGCGCCGACGATATCCGCCTCGGCCAGCCCGTCG
>JANLWV010000199.1:0-11395 GCA_031364765.1 Vicinamibacteria bacterium | reverse complement strand
AAGCCCATGTGGCCCCAGCCGGAGTAGATGGCGGCGCCGATGACGCCGGTCTTGCCCGCGGCTTCGAGTTTCGTGCCCATGTGCCCGCCCCACCAGGAGATCTCGCGCCAGACCAGAGGATCGCCATCGGGGCGGATCGGCTCGGCATAGGGAGGAATAGAGAGACGCGCGTTGCCGCTGCCCATCTGGTGATGGTCGAGGTAGGCCTGCGGCAACCAGTCGCGGTACATGAGCTTCGCAATGTGCTGCGACTCCACGAGGTTCAGCGCAAACCCGTCGCGGTTGTTGTCGTGGCCCGCGTACTTCTGATAGAGCCAGGGCAGGCCCGAAGCCTCGTGAGGCGTTCCCACGTACTTCATGTACCAGTCCGCGATCATCTGCGTCCCATCCGGGTTGATGGACGGGAGGACGATGTTGATGACGTTGTCGAGCATGCGCATCGACTCTTCATCGTTCCGGCTGAGCGAGTCGTAGACGAACTCCGCCGCGGTCTGGGAGGCCGCCACTTCGCTTGAGTGCAACGCGAAGCTCTGAATGGTGACCGCCTTGCCGTCGGCCACCAGCTTCTTCACCTCGGCCTCGGAGAGTCCGCGCGGGTCAGCCAGCTTCGCGTTGATCTGCCGGTACTGGTCGAGTTTCGCGAGGTTCGCGGGCGACGAGATGAAGAGCGCTATGAAGGGCCGGCCCTCGCTCGACTTGCCCAGCTCCACCAGCTTGACCCGGTTCGAACTCTTCGCGAGGAGCTGGTAATACTCGTGCAGCTTGTCCCAGTTCTCGAGCTTGCGATCGGCGCCCATCGGATGGCCGAAGAACTTTTCGGGGGGCAAAAGCGACGTTGCGCTCTGCGCGTGGACGGTGCTGGCCAGGAGGCCCGAGCCGGCGACGATCAGGGCCAGCGCTCGCGAAAGGAGCGGGGATGGTTGTTTCACGCCGCGGATATTAGTACGGCGGCTAGCGGCCCGTGGCGAAAGTCGGCCTGCATTCATATTGGGGCTCCTCGGCGCCTGGCCAGCCGGGCGCATCGCTCGTCTCGGTGCCACGGCTGACTTTCGCCACGGACTGCTAGGCCTGCGGGGCGAGGGTCAGCCGGTCGCCGCCTTCGCGCTTTGAAACGTAGAGGCGCTGATCCGCCACCGCAAGGAGGCTCCCGGCCGCGCGAGCGTCCAGCGGAATGACCGCCGCTCCGACGGAGAACCGGGGCGCCGCGAACGAAAGCGGCGGTGACGCTGCGGCCCACAGCCGGGCGAACTCCTCTCGGGTTCTTTGAAACACTCCCGGAGCGATGGCGGACCCGCCCGCGATCAGTATGGCGAACTCCTCGCCGCCATATCGGCACACCGTGTCATTCTGGCGAGCCACCGCCCGCAAAGCTTCTCCGAAAATGGCGAGAACGCGATCGCCGGCCGGATGGCCATAGGTGTCGTTGATCTGCTTAAAAGAGTCGAGGTCGATCAGAAGGAGCAGGAGGCTGTCGTCGCGGAGTATGGCTCGATCCGTCTGAACCCTTAGTTCGTGATCGAAGTAGGCCCGGTTGAAGACGCCAGTGAGGGCGTCGCGCACGGAGGCCTGCTGAAGGTCGCGGAACCTGTCCTTGTAGGTCAGAAGACCGGGAGACCGATGGAGATGCTCGCTATCGTGCTCGCCGGACATCCTGGACAGGGGCAGGAGGAAAACGAACACCGTGGAATAGAAGGCCGCCGCGATGACCTTGCCGATGAGGCCCGCGAACAGGAGGGTTCCAAAGCGGGGACGGGCGCCAAACGCGACCGGTCCGAAGGCGAGAGCGTCAAACGTCATGCTCAGGCCAAGCGCAAACAGAGAGCGCGCCCAGGCGTTCCGGCTGACCCGTTCACCGAACCAATCGAAGGCCCGGACCACGATGAGGGCGTCGACGACAAAGAGAGCCGAGCCGACGATCAGGACCCGCGCGAGCCGGGCGGCCTCCGAGGCGTCGAGGCCGAGACGGTTTGTCGCCCCCTCCGTGTCAAACAGAGGCTGGGCGACGCAGAGCAGAGAGGCCAGGGCCACGTTCGCCAGGAGCACGCCGTAGACGAGCCGTCGCGCCTCGGTCTCATCCTCCAGGACGTAGATCAACAAGACGGCGAAGAGTGTGGCGGGAAAGAACACCACGGAGCCGGGGCTGATCTCCACCCCCGGGAGCATGCCCACGGTCCTGCCGACGGTGAGCAGGGCCTGGGGAACTTGAAGGAGACCGACCATGACCGCGAGCGGTGTGATGCCCCAGAACCTGCGGAACCGCGCGGCCACCACGAAGCACAACGCGAGAAGCACCGCAATGAACCCGAGGCGGGCCAGGTTGGGAAGGAAAACAGAGTCGAAGGAAGGCAGCGTCGCTCCGGTGCCGGATTGTGACAGGCCTCCGCCCCGGATTCCAGTCTCGGGTCCGTTTCGACCTCGCCGCCGACCCGGCCGGCCGGTGCGCAATGGCCTACTATGCTGACCTCGTTGATGACCTCCTCGCGCCTTGAATTTCGGTTGGATGCGGAGGCGGTGGGCTCTTCGGCCCGCGCCGCGACCTTCAAAACTCCGCACAACGAGGTATTGACGCCGCTCTTCATGCCGGTCGGCACGCAGGCGTCGGTGAAGGCGCAGTTGCCCGAGACGCTGGCGGCGTCGGGCTCGCAGATCCTCCTTGCCAATACCTACCACCTCCTCCTGCGGCCCGGCGTTGAAGTCTTCAAGAAGGTGGGTGGCATCCATCGTTTCATGACCTGGGATCGCTCGGTTCTGACCGACTCAGGCGGCTATCAGATCTTTTCCCTGCCCCATTCGCGGGCCATCACCGAAGAGGGAGCCGTTTTTCAGAGTTACATCGACGGGAAAAGCATTCTCCTTTCGCCTCAGGTGAGCATCGAGGCGCAGATGGCGATCGGCAGCGACATCATGATGGCGCTCGATCAATGCCTTCCGTCAACCGCGGATCGCGAGACGGTGAAGGCCGCTCTGGATCTGACCCATCGCTGGGCCGCCCTGAGCCTGACCGCGCGCGGAGGCTCGCCGCAGGCGATGTTCGGCATTGTCCAGGGCGCGCTCTTTCCGGATCTGAGGCGAGAGAGCGTCGATCACCTCTCGCAGATGGATTTCGACGGCCTGGCCATCGGTGGGCTGGCCGTGGGGGAGTCCAAGGACGAACGCCAGGATACGTGTGAAATGACCGCGGCCATGATGCCGAAGGACAAGCCGCGGTATCTCATGGGTGTCGGCACCCCGCTCGACATTCTCGAGGCCGTGCACCGCGGTGTTGACATGTTCGACTGCATCATCCCGACCCAATTGGCGCAGCGAGGCGGCGTCTTCACCTCGCGTGGTTACGTGCAGCTCAGGCGAGGGGTGCACAAGCTCGCGGACCTGCCGCTTGATCCGAAGTGTCCCTGCCCTACCTGCGCCCGCTATTCGCGCGCCTATCTGCATCACCTCACGAAATCCAGCGAGCCGCTCGGCTGGCAGCTTCTTGGTCAGCACAACATCTACTTCTATCACCAGCTTATGCGCGACATCCGCGAGAGTATCCTCGCCTGCAGGTTCCCGGCCCTCTACGCGGAGCGGCGGGTGTTTCTGGACGAGCACGACCTCGACAACGGCGTCGCGAAGGTCCGGGTGAGGCCCGCGCCGCCGTCATCCCGCGGCGACTATGAAGTCCACGTGGCGAGGGAGGGCTTCGGCAGTATTCGGCATGTCTCGGGCGAGATCATGCACGCCCACACGTCGCCCATGGATGAGGCCCGATCCCTCTATGTGGAGCAGGCGCGAGTGCGGGAGCGCGTGCGTCTGTCGGGAAACGTCGATCCCGCCGGAGCCGAACCACTGGTCATATGGGATGTCGGCCTCGGAGCGGGCGCGAACGCGATCGCGGCGATTCACTGCTATCAGGAAGAAGCGGGCACGGGCGCCGTGCGTCCCCTGCGTTTGGTCAGTTTCGAAAACGACCTCGACGCTTTGCGGCTGGCCTGCAAGAACCTCAAGCATTTTCCCTATCTCCGTCACGGCGGTCCGGGTGGTCTGCTCGAGAGGGGAGAGTGGCATTCGAAGAAGTATCCGGGGCTCCACTGGCACCTGGTGGAAGGAGACTTTCAGGAGTCCATGGCCAGAGCGCCCTTTCCGCCCGATCTCATCTTCTTCGACCTTTTCTCCTCGCGTACGAACGCCGACGCGTGGACTCTTGAGTCTTTCCGGCGTTTGTTCGCCGCGTGCGCCGGCCGGGATGTCGAGGTCTTCACCTACACGGCGTCCACCACAGCCCGCGTGGCCATGCTGGGCGCCGGCTTTTACCTGGCCAAGGGGCGCGCCACCGATGTGAAAGCGGAGAGCACGATCGCCTTCACGCCGGAGGCGTTGGCTCGCGGAACCGCCGATCGACACGACATCCTTGGCGCTGCGTGGTTGTCGCGGTGGAAACGCTCGCAGGCGCAATTCCCGCGAGATCTCGCGGAGGCCGACTACAAGGCCTTCGAGGGCCTGATCCTGAACCATCCCCAGTTTCGCGGGATGTAGGGCTCAAGCCCGCGTTCAGGCGATCGCCGGGTGGCGCGCTACTCGACTCTCAACGCCTCCAATGGACTGACGCCCGTCGCCCGGCGGACCGGTACGATGCACGCGGCGATCGCGGCGATCGCGATCACGAGAGGGGCGACGGTCAAGGTGAGGGGATCGGTGGGTGCTATTCCATACAGCAGCTTGCCGACCACCTGCGAGGAGGCGAGATACCCGGCGAGTCCGGTGGTCAGGCCGATGGCGACCAGGGTTCCACCCTGCCGAAGAACGAGTTCGGCAATGCTGCGCTGGCTGGCGCCCAGCGCGATACGGACACCGAACTCGGATGTCCGCTGGGCGACTGCGAACGCGAGCACGCCGTAAACACCGAGAACGGCGAGCAGCAGCGCCACCGCGCTGAAGAGCGAGATCAGGATCATGGGAGCACGTCGAGAGAGAGACACGTCGTCGATACGCTGCTGCATCGTCTTGATGTCGAAAACCGGCTGGTCCGGGTCAGCCGCCTTCACCGCCTCGCGCAGCGCCGGAGCGAGGCGCAGGGGGTCACCTTCCGCCTTCACCGCGATGATGATGTTGGAGCGCGGCATTTGGGCATACGGGTAATAGATCGCTTCCTTCGTCACATCTTCATCCAGACTCTGGAACTTGATGGGCTCGATGACGCCCACGATCGTCCACGGCCGTTCGCGATCGTCGTACACGACCCGCTTGCCCAGAGGATCCTGGCCGGGCCAGTACTTGTGGGTCAGGAGACGGTCGACCACGACTACGCGCTGCGAGGTCAGCACGTCGGTCTCGTCAAAGAGCCGCCCTTGCAGTAAGGTCATGCCCAGCGTTTTGAAGTACCCCGGATCCACCACGCGCTGCCGGGCGTGGGGAGCGGGCGCCCCGGCCGGCACCACGATGTCCGGACTGGAGTAGCTGCCGGAGCCGTTGCTAAAGGAGAAGGGGATGAGGTCGGTCACCCCGGCCGAGCTGACCCCGGGGAGGCCGCGCACCCGGGAGAGAACCGCGTCCGTGAAGGCGAGCCGTTTCTGCGGCACGTCGTACCTTGCGCTGGGCAGGGAGAGTTGAACCGTGATCACGCCGCTCGGGCTGAAGCCAGGGTTCTGGCGCTGGAGGGCTTCAAAGCTGCGCACCAGCAGTCCCGCCGTGGAAAGCAACATCACGGCGAGCGCGATTTCCGTCACCACCAGCGCGGACCGCAGGAATTGAGTGTGCCGTCCGCCCGAGCTGCCGCGCCCGCCCGCCTCCTTGAGCGTGGCGGCGGTGTCGCCCTGAGCCGCGCTCCAGGCCGGGAGGGCGCCGAAAAACACGCCGGTCCCCAGCGCGCAAAGAAGCGTAAACACGACCACGGTGAGGTCAAGTTCGACGCTGAAACCGCGCGGCAGAGTGGAGAGCCCGAGTTGTCCGAGGGCGCTCACGCCCCACGAGGCTACGAGAACGCCGAGGACTCCTCCCCCCGCGAAAAGGAGCACGCTCTCGGTCAGCAGAAGCCGCATCAGACGGGCCCGACCCGCGCCCATGGCCGCGCGGATGGCGAGTTCCCGGTCACGGCCCACTGCCCGGGCGAGGAGAAGACTCGCGATGTTGGCGCATCCGATCAACAGAGCCGCGAACACACCGGCTTGAACCAGCCAGAGCATGCCCCGGATGTTCGCGACGTTCTGGTCCAGAAAGCCATTGACCCGACCGCCGAAGCCGCTCGTCTTCCAGAACTCTCTCGCCTCGGGGATGCGCTCGGCATTGCGGGTCTGAATGGTATCCAGATCCCGTTGCACGGACTCAAGGGTGGCGCCGGGCTTCAGCCTGGCGATCATCCCGGAGAACTCGTTACCCCTCTCATTGTCCGATTTCTGCTCGGCCGTGAACGCGAACGGAACCCATATCTGGGTGGTCGGGGTCGGAAAGTAGAACAATTCCGGCATGACGCCGATGACCGTGTAAGGGATCGTGTTGAGCCGGATCGTCTGGCCGATCAGCGCCCTATTGGAGCCGAAACGGTTCTTCCAAAGCGCGTGAGAGAGAACCACAACCTTGTCGTTTGCGGGCACGGCGTCGGCCTCGCCGAAGACGCGACCCAGGTGGGCCTGGACCTGCAGAGTAGTGAACAACGACGGAGTCGCACGCTGCCCAATGACCTGTTCAGGTTCGCCGTCGCTCGACAGATTGAAGCTTGGGTTCGTGAACATCGCCGCGTCCGCGAGGCCGAAGACACCGGTCTTGCGATCCAGATAGTCCGGGATCGACGTACCCGCGTTGGAAAGGCCCATCAGCGGATAGCTGTTGTAAACGAAGACGAGCCGTTCGGAGTCCGGCCACGGATAGGGCTTCAGGAGAATCGCGTGAACGACGGAAAAGATCGCGCTGTTGGCGCCGATGCACAGGGCGAGGGTGAGCAAGGCGATCGCGGTGAAGGCCTTCGATTTCCCCAGGGCCCTGAGGGAGTAACGGATGTCGTTCATAGGGTCACACTACTCCACAGCGCAGCCAGGATGGCGCCGGGCATCGCTCAGTGCGTACCAAGTCCCGTGCCAGCCCGGGCGGCCCGATTCAGGGTGGTTGTGGCGAATGAACGTTCGTGTTTGGGACCGTTCGTCCCGCAAGCGGACGGCGGCTGTAGGTCCGCGCCGTATCCGAGGGAACCCTTTGGTCGCGGCTCTCGTCTCTTCAAATGTGAACCAAGAAAGGGAGAGCCCGGCAAAAGGCCGCCAAGCGTTTGTGCGGCCAGCGCTCTCGCCCATCAATACGTCCGCCCATGGGACGGCATCGTCCGCGGCCGGTCAGTCGTACACCGGCGTTCAATTGAGCGGGTTCCTTTCGCGCTTTCTCGCAAACCAACCCGTTCGCCCTGCCGTCTCATCCGGCATGACCAACTCAAGGAGCCTGTGATGATCAAGCCTGTTTTCAAGACCCTCTCACTATCGTTCGCGGCCCTCGCCGCGGCCGCCATGTCGGCGGCCCCTGAACAAAACCCCTCGCGCCATCTCTCCGCGACGTCGGCCGATCCGGTTCGGTTCGACTGCGCCACTCTGGTCGAGATCGAACGGGGTTGGGAGCACCAGCAGCAGTTGCTCGAGGCGCGACTGGCTGGAAAGGCTTCGGAAAGCGTGAAGGTTCCCGGCGCCATCATCTCGCCTCCGTTTCCCACCTTTGCTCCCTATCGCACCGACGTTCCGTCCGCCACATCGGCGCGCAGGGGCTCGAAGGCCAGCCGTCCGTCAACGGGACGCGGAGCATCGGCCAACAAGTCGTAGGGCGTGCCGCAGCATCGGCGGCGCGTCGCGCGCCGGCGTTCACGAGCCGGGCCGCCACGACGAGCTGACGGGCGCGTTCGCACAGGATGTGGTTCTGCTCGCCGCCCGAGTCGCGCGGAGCTATCATCCCGGCCATGCAACTCATTCGACTGACCGCGATCGTCCTGTCCTTCGCGTCGCCGGCGCTCGCGCAGACCTTGACCGTCGGTACCGCCCGCGCGGAGCGCGGCCAGAAAGCCAACGGCTTCATCGAGGTGCCGGCGGGCTCCGATCCCGCCACGAGCATCCCGGTGACGGTCGTGCATGGCGGGAAGCCGGGGCCGGTGCTGGCGATCGTGGCCGGCTCCCACGGCACCGAGTACGCGTCGATCATCGCCGTACTGAAACTGATCGGCCTGCTCGATCCGGCGCAACTCACCGGAAGCGTGATCCTGGTGCCGCTGGTGAACCGGCCCTCCTTCGACCAGAAGGTCGTCCATGTGAACCCGGTCGACGGGAAGAGCATGAACCGCTTCTACCCGGGCCGCATGGACGGGTCGCAGACCGAGCGGGCCTCTTTCCTGATGACGAAGCAGGTGGTCGAGCCTGCCGATCACCTGATCGACCTGCACGGCGGCGACCTCGACGAGAGTCTGCGCCCGTACAGCTATTGGACGAAGACCGGCAACGAGAACCAGGACCGTATCTCGCGCGAGATGGTCCTCGCCTTCGGCCTCGACACCATCATCATCTCGGCCGACCGCCCGAAGGACCCGGCGGCGTCGCGCTACCTCGAGAACACCGCGAGCACCCGCGGCAAGCCCTCCATCACCGCCGAGGCCGGGCATGCCGGCACCGTCGAGCCCGAGGACGTCGAGGCGCTCGTGCGCGGCTGCCTGAGCGTGATGCGCCACCTGAAGATGCTGCCGGGCGCGCCCACGCCGGTCGCGAGCCCGGTCTGGATCTCGAGCATCGCAGGCGCGACCAGTGAGCAGGCCGGGGTCTTCTACCCGCTCGTGAAGCGTGGCAGCTACGTCGCCAAGGGAACGCCGCTTGGCTACGTCACGGATTTCTTTGGACGCACGGTATTCGAGGCGCAGGCGCCCGAGGCTGGTGTCGTGCTGTACATCTGCGCCGTGCCGTCGATGAAGAAAGGCGACACGATCGCCAACGTCGGGGTGGTGCAGACCGACGGCCGCTGATGCGCGGGGGTGGTGATAAGCCCGGCGGTTCGGCCACGGGAACCGGGTGTCCGGTAATGGGATCCAGAAAACGGATCCCAGGACCCTGGTGAATGAGCCAAGACGCTGTTTCAGCTAGGGATAGACCGGCCCCGGCCGGACTGGCACAGGCATTGATATAGAGGACCGCATGGACATCGCTCGCCCCGACCTTGCCATCAAGCGCAAGAAACGGAACATTCAGGTCGGCATTGGCGCCGCGGTCATGCTGTTGAGTGCTACCTGGGGACTCTCGCAGCTCAAACCAGCGGCGCCCAGCGTCGATCGCGGCACACTTTTCCTTGACAAAGTGAAGCGCGGCGAGATGCTGCTTCAGGTACGCGGGCTCGGCACGCTGGTTCCCGAAGAAGTGCGATGGATTCCGGCGCTTACCGAGGCGCGGGTGGAACGCATCGTCGCCCTTCCCGGCACCCTGGTGAAGCCGGAGAGCGTGATCCTGGAACTCTCGAACCCTGACCTCGAGATGCAGGTGCTGGACGCGGAGTCTCAGTTGCGTGAAGCCGAAGCCCGCCTCGTCGAAGCGCGGGCGCGGATCGAAGGCTCGCGTCTGGATCAGCAGGCGACCGCCGCCCGCGTCGAGTCTGAGTCGCGCCAGGCCCGTCTCCGCGCCGATGCCGATGTGGAACTGGCGGCGCAGGGTCTCGTGGCGGGCTTGAACGCCAAGCTCTCGAAAGCCGCCGCCGAGGAACTCGAAGGTCGCGCGAAGATCGAACAGGAGCGCATGAAGCTTTCAAACGCATCGATCGACGCCCAGATCGCGGTGCCGAGGGCGATCGTGGAACAGCGTCTGGGCACCGCTCGATTGCGACGCGCGCAGCGAAACGCCCTGAAGGTCCGCGCTGGCATCGATGGTGTGCTGCAGTCCGTGCCGGTTGAAGTAGGACAGCGCGTGACCCCGGGGACGAATCTCGCCCGGGTGGTGGAGCCGACGCGCCTCAAGGCCGTGATTCGTGTGGCCGAAACCCAGGCCAAGGATCTGGCCCTGGGCCTTCCCTGCGACATCGACACGCGAAACGGCATCGTGAAAGGCAAAGTCGTTCGTATCGATCCCGCCGCGCAGAACGGCACCGTCGCGGTTGACGTGGCCCTTGAGGGCGAATTGCCCAAGGGTTCCCGGCCGGATCTGACCGTCGATGGCACCATCGAGCTCGCCCGCCTCGACGACACACTCTATGTCGGCCGGCCCGCGCAGGGAGCGGGCGAGAGCACGATCAGCCTCTTCCGGGTCGATCCCGCTACCGGCGAAGCGCATCGGGTCCGCGTTCGTCTGGGACGGGCCTCGGTCAACAGCGTTCAGATTCTCGAGGGCCTCAATCTGGGCGATGAAGTGGTCCTCTCGGACGCTTCCGCCTGGGACGCCTTTGACCGGATTCGACTGAAATAGACCTTCACAAGAGTGGAACATAAGGCGCTGTCCGGACGTTGAAGTAGAAAAGAACTCCAAGGAGCACGAGAACCATGACCGATACCCCTGCCTTGATCGACCTGTCCGGCGTGACCAAGGTCTTCCTGACCGATGAGGTCGAGACCCACGCGCTCTCGGGGATCCATCTCAGGATAGAGAAAGGCGAGTTCGTGGCGATCGCCGGACCGTCAGGCTGCGGCAAGTCGACGCTTCTCTCGATTCTGGGTTTGCTTGATTCGCCGACCGAAGGTCAGTACATCCTGAACGGCCATCCCGTGGCCAAGCTCACGGCCGCGGACCGCGCCCGCGTGCGAAATCGGGAGATCGGCTTCATCTTCCAGAGTTTCAACCTCATCGGTGATCTGACCGTTTTCGAGAATGTCGAGCTGCCGCTCACGTATCGCGGGACGAGCTCCGCGGAGCGGAAGAAACGCGCGATGGATTCGCTGGAGCGCGTGGGAATGGGCCATCGCGCCAAACATCTGCCGAGCCAGCTCTCGGGCGGTCAGCAGCAAAGAGTGGCGGTCGCGCGGGCGTTGGTGGGGGCACCCGCTGTTCTGCTCGCCGACGAGCCGACGGGCAACCTCGATTCGAAGAATGGCGATGCGGTCATGACCCTGATGAAGGAACTGCACCAGGGTGGCGCCACCATCGTCATGGTGACGCATGATCCTCGGTTCGCGCGCTACGCCGATCGGTCCATCCATATCTTCGACGGCCGGATCGTGGAAGAAGGAGCGGGTGCTCCCGAGAGCGCTCAGATCGCTTGATGAACGGTCTGCTCGGCGACGTGCGCCTTGCCCTGCGGCGCGTTCCGGGAAGTCCAGGCCTGACGTTCTTGATCGTCGCGACCTTCGCCCTGGGCACCGGGGCGAACACTGCGGTGTTCTCCCTTTTCGACCAGGTGCTCCTCCGGTCGATGCCCGTGAAGGATCCCGGGAGTCTGGTCCTTATCGACACGCCCGGACCGAACTCGGGTTTGTTCGAGTCGAACAAGAATT
>JANLWV010000173.1:0-3057 GCA_031364765.1 Vicinamibacteria bacterium | reverse complement strand
CAACTTCGTCGCTGTTCCCATCACCGCCTTTGACGATCAGTTTCCGGAGCACAAGAACGGCGGCGGCGACACCATCCACATCGCGACGGTGCCGAAACGGCCCGAGGATTACGACGCCTTGATCGAGGAGGAGACGGCGATCATGCGGACGCGACGGGGCCTGCGGCCGAACCAGCCGAACGACTTCGCGGTCTTCACGAGTGCGGGCGCCCTCGAGAATTTCCGGCAGATCACGAACGGGGTCGCGGCGGCGATGCTGGTGGTCGCGGGCATCGCCCTGCTGGTCGGCGGAGTCGGGGTCATGAACATCATGCTGGTGAACGTCACCCAACGCACGCGAGAGATCGGCCTGCGCAAGGCGCTCGGCGCCACCCGCCGCGACATCGCGACCCAGTTCCTCACCGAGGCCGTCACGCTGACCGCGGTGGGGGGCGCTTTCGGCATCGCCTTCGGTTTAGGCGCGGCGGTTCTGGCACGTCAGGCCTTCGACTTTCAGGCGGCGACGCCCCTGTGGTCGGTCCTTCTGGGCTTCCTGGTGTCGACCTCGGTCGGACTCGTCTTCGGCATGTGGCCGGCGATCCGGGCGGCGCGCCAGGATCCGATCGAAGCGCTGCGTTACGAGTAGTTAATCCTCGCGCACCGCCTCCGCGATGGGCAGCCGCGCCGCGCGCGCGGCAGGCAGCAGGCCGCCCAGAACGCCCATGGTGAGAGCGAAGGCCATGCTCGCGGCAACGATCTCGGGCGTCACCCGGAAGGCGAAGGCGACTTCGCTGAAACTCTGCAGGTTGGACGTGCTCGTCGAATAACCGTGCAGGGTGGAAGCGATGAGGCAGCCGATCGCTCCGCCCACGACGCCCAGCACCGCCGATTCCACGACAAACGAAGACAGAATCGCGCTCCGCGAGAAACCAATGGCGCGAAGCGTGCCGATCTCACGCGTGCGCGACGCGACGATCCGGTACATCGTATTCATGGCCGCGAACACCGCGCCTATGCCCATCACCACCGCGACCAGACCGCCGAGGGCCTTGATCGTCTTCGCCACGGGTCCAGCCTGGTCTTCGTAATACTGCCTCTCGGAAACCGCGCGAAGCGGCATGTTCGGCTGGAGGCGTATCCACCGGTCGAGAGCCGCGATCTGCCCTTCATCCTCCACGCGGACCACCAGCGATTTCGAGCCGGGGTCGCGCAGGAAGGCAGCGCGCAACGTCTCGAAATCAGACCAGATCTCGCTCTCGAACGCGGCGCCTTCCGAATCGAAGACGCCGACGATCCGGAGCGCCTTGCGCCGCACTTTCAGGGTGCCGCCGAGTTCAAGTCCCCGGATTCTGTCCGTGATCCGGCGCCCCACCACCACCTCATCGAGGCCGGGGGTGAAGTGCCGGCCGGCGGTCAGGCGGATTCCCGTCCGCACCAGGAGTCCTTGGGGGGTTATGGAACGGAGTACCACGTTCGTGCGCTTCCCGTCGGCCCTCCGCGGCAGGGAGATGACCGAGACCCACTCCCACGAAGCCAGCGGCTGTTCCTTCGACCCGGACCCGGCCGCCAGGTGGTCAAGGATGGCCTTGCGATCGTCGAGCTCCACGAAAGATGTCGCCTCGGAGTTGGAGCCCCGGCTCACGACGATGACGTTGTCCACCCGGCCCGTCCCCCGCAGCGCCGTCGAGAACCCAGAAGACATGGCCATGAGGACAGCGAAGGCGGCCACCACGAGGGCGATGCCAAAGACGGCCAGCAGTGCGACGGGCCATCGCTCGCGGACATTCCGGATGTTGTAGGCGAGGGGCAGGGCCATCGCTATGTGCTCCTCAGCATTTCGGTGACCCGAGCCCGATAGGCGCCCCAGGCAGGAAAGAAGCCGGCGGCGAAGCCGAGGCCAAGAGCGACCCCCACGCCGGCGACCGCGACCAGGGGCCGGAGTTCCAAGTGCGAAATCCCAAGCAGGGTCTGCCCGGGCGCGCTATTGAGGGCCCAGATCGCCCACTGGGCGCCTCCGACACCCAGGGCGCCGCCGACCGCGCCCAGCAGCAAGGCCTCGGTCACAATCAGGCCCATCACCTGGCCACTGCCGAAACCAACCGTCTTCAAGACCGCGATTTCCTTGCGCCGCTCGCGCACCGCCATGCTCATGGTATTCGCGGTGACCAGGAGGATCGTGAAGCACACCGCGAGGCCGATGCCATTTATGAGCACGCTCAGGTCGCCCACCATGGAGATGAAGTTGGCCAGGAATGCGCTCTCCGTTTCCGTGAAGGTCTCGTCGCTGGAGTTTTCGAACAGCGCGTCGATCGCGGCCGACAACTCGCCGGCGCGAGCGGGATCGTCAATCTCCACGGTGAAGATGCCGGTGTGCGTAAAGCCTCCGAGCCCCTCGCTCAGATACTTGAAGTGGAAGAACATCATGTTTGTATCGGTGCCGGGGTACTTCTGGGGGTCGGTATCCATGAACCCACGAACCGTGAACTCAAATGGCCCGCTCCTCTTGCGCAGGCCCGAGACGAAACTCTCGAGATAGAAATGGTCGCCGATCTTCCAGCCAAACTTTTCCGCGAGCTGGCGTCCGACCACGCAACCGCGCAGGTCGTTCATGAAGTCATGGAACTGGTCGGGCGGCACCATCAACTCGGGACTCATGGCGAAGTAGGGCTCCGCGTCGACGGCCGCGTTCTGAAAGACCGCCGTCCAATCGGTCTCGCCGGAAGCACCGGGGTCTGCCTTTCCCTCCTTGCGCGCCGGCAGGATGCCCCCGAACATGAGGGTCGCCGCCACGCGCTTCACCCCGGGCAGAGCCAGGATACGAGCCCCGTGGGTCAGGGGAATGACCCCCATGATGCTCACAGCGTTGCGGGTGACGAGGCGCCTGGGGCTGCGATTCTCGACGAAGCGGTCGAAGTGGACGAGGACGCTCTGCAGCGTGCAGAACAGGAAGACGCAGAGCGCCATCGACACGACGGTGCTGGCCGTGCGCACCCACGTCGCGCGAAGGTGCTTGAACACGAAGGGCAGGAACTTCATCGGAGTTGCCCCGCTCCGCGCTCATTCATCGAGCAGGGTCTT
>JANLWV010000153.1:0-8872 GCA_031364765.1 Vicinamibacteria bacterium | reverse complement strand
TTCCAGGCCGCGATGAACTTGCCGTCCTGGTCGAAGATCGCGACCCGGTTGTTCGTCCGGTCGGCGACGAACAGCCGCCCCTTAGAATCCATGGCCAGAGAGTGCGGTCCGTCGAGTTCACCGGGGCCGGTTCCGGTCTTGCCCCACGCCTTGATGAACTTCCCGTCCTTCGAAAACTTCACGATGCGATTGTTAGGACACTTGCACCCGCTGTGTCCGTCGGCGACGAAGATGTCCCCGTTGGGGGCGACCAGCGTATCGGTGGGTGCGCCGAACGTATCGGGGCCTTCACCCTGAACTCCGGCGGTGCCGAGCGTCAGCAGCACTTTCCCATCAGGGCTGAACTTGACCACCTGCACGCCCTTCTTTCGCTCCGCGTTCACCTGTTGATCGGTGATCCACACGTTGCCGTCTTTATCGATGTGGATTCCGTGGGGAAACAGGAACATGCCCGCCCCGAAACTCCTGAGCAGCTTTCCCGACGGATCGAACTCGACCACGGGCGCGGCGCTCGAGTCGGCGCAACTGTTGGCGCCACAGCGATCATAGGCCCAGATGTTGACGCCCACAGGATCCACGTCGACACCGGCGGTCGATCCCCACTTCCTCCCATCCGGGAGCGGACCGAAGCTCTGGCCGGCCTGATACGGATTGGGCAGATCGTTTCGAACGGCCTGGTCGCCGCCCTGGGCGACGACCCGTTGGCCGCTTATCCCGAGGCCGGCCGCGACCGTCAACGCCAGCAAAGTTCCAGACGCTTTCACACTCAACATGATGCCTCCTGCTATTTATCAGATGATCCCTTTCCGGGACCCTCAATATACGAGATTCAGGCGGGTGCGCCCACGCTATTGCCATTGAGCCGCCGCCCCGTGGCGCTCGACTGTCACTCTTGCGGGTATGATTCTCCACCTTTGTTTAGGGAGGGCACATGCGCATTTCTCCATCTCGCGGAAGACTCATCGCTCTGCTCGCCATCGTGAGCGCCGAGGGTTTCGTCGTCGCGCGCGACCTTTTGGGCCAAAGTTCCGTCGAAGCGCCGTACTTCGAGGTCGATCCGTTCTGGCCGAAGCCGTTGCCGAATCACTGGATCCTCGGAATGTCGATCGGCGTCTCGGTCGATGAACGCGATCACGTCTGGATGGTCCACCGCGGCTCGTCGACGCTCGCCAACACCGAAAAGGGCCTCGAACTGAAGCCGCCGACGAGCGAGTGCTGCGCCGGCGCGCCGCCGGTGCTCGAGTTCGATCCCGAAGGCAATCTGGTGGGTAGCTGGGGTGGGCCGGGAGAGGGCTACGAGTGGCCCTCCTCCAATCACGGGATCGCCACGGACAACAAAGGGAACGTGTGGATCGGCGGTAATGGGCCCGAGGACGCCCAGGTGTTGAAGTTCACCAGGGGCGGGAAGTTCGTTCTGCAGATCGGGAAATCCGGCGCGCGGCAGGGGCCGCCCGATAAGGACGGGAAACCGACCTACGTCGGCGGCAGCAACGACACCCAGGCCTTTGGCCGGGTGGCCAAGATCTTCATCGACCCCAAGGCCAACGAGGCGTACCTCGCGGATGGGTATCTGAACAAGCGCGTCGCGATCGTCGACGCGGACACCGGCAAGCTCAAGCGCTTCTGGGGCGCTTACGGCAAGAAACCCGACGACACTCCCCTCGGTCGCTACAGTCCGCTGGCGCCGGTGGCCCAGCAGTTCAGGAACCCCGTGCACTGCGCCGATATGGCGAACGACGGCCTGGTATACGTGTGCGACCGGCAGAACAACCGGCTCCAGGTCTTCCAGAAGGACGGCACGTTCGTGAAGGAGGCTTTCTACGCGAAGAACACATTGGGCGACGGTTCGGTCTGGGACGTGGCGTTCTCGAAGGACCAGGCCCAGGCCTACCTCTATGTTGCCGACGGCCTGAACGAAAAGATCCGCGTCCTGCGTCGCGACACTCTCGAAGAGCTCACCGCCTTCGGCGACGGGGGCCGGCAGCCCGGGCAGTTCTTCGGTGTGCACAGCATCGCCACCGATTCGAAGGGCAACCTGTACACGACCGAGACCTACGAGGGGAAACGCCTCCAGAAGTTCGTCTATAAGGGGCTCCGCGCGGTGACCCGCCGGGAGCAGGGCGTCGTCTGGCCGCGATGAACAGACTGACCCGAACCCCATGCGCTCCGCCAGGTTCGGGCGGGTGATCCCGTTGAATGCGCGCCTCCGCGGTCGTGGCTCGAACGGCGGGAAGAAGGCCGCGCCGCTCTTTTTGCTCCTTGCCCTGCTGACGACGGCGGTCACCACACCGAGCGTGGAAGGGCAGACCGCGGGCGCGGCCCCGCCGGCGAGCACCAAGGGCCGGGTCTACAGCATCGCCCAGGCCGCCCGGGGCGAACTCACTTATATGAACAAATGCGTGTCCTGTCATCCGCCCGGCACCTACAAGGGTAATGTGTTCATGAACTGGCAGGGGCGGTCGCTGGCTGAGCTGCTCGCGTTTCTCATGGAGAAGATGCCGAAGAGCGACCCCGGCAGCCTCGCGCCCAAGGAATACGCGCAGGTGATTTCCTACCTGCTCAAGATCAACGGAAATCCCGCGGGCCGCGTCGAACTGCCGGCGGACACAGCGGCTCTGCGAGGCACCACGATCAACATTCTGCCCGACAAACTCTCGGCGTCTCAGTAACCCCTACGGAAGGACACCACGATGGCACATCGGTTCCGGCTCACTCCCCAGACAGGCACCGCGATCCTCGCGGCCATGGCACTCGGCGGCGCGCTCGCCGGGTTCGCTCAGACCCGCGGCGCAGAGAAGGCCCCCGCCCTGGTGCGGGGGAACCCGCCCGGCGAGTGGCGATACTGGGGCGCCGACGCCTGGAGCACGCGCTACTCCCCCCTCGATCAGATCAACGCGTCCAACTTCGAGTCGCTGGAACAGGCGTGGAAGTGGGACGTGGCCCCTTTCGGGTCCGATGAGTACTACCGCACGACCCCGCTCTACGCGAACGGGCGCCTGTTCACCGTCGCCACCACTCGTCGCATCGCCGCCGCCATCGACCCCGAGAGCGGCGAGACGCTGTGGATGTGGCGCCTGGACGAAGGCATTCGCTGGCAGAAGGCGCCGCGCCAGTTCGCCGGACGCGGTCCCGCCTACTGGACCGACGGCACAATCGAGAGGGTGCTCGTGGCGACACCCGGGTTCCACCTGGCTTCGCTGGATGCGAAGACCGGCATTCCTGATCCCAGGTTCGGAAAGAACGGTGTGGTCGACATGATGGAGGGCCTCGGATTTCCCATGGTGCCGCTGGCTGTAGATGATCCCGGCCCGCTGATCATCAGCGACGGCGCGCCCTATCGACAGGCCAAACCCGGCGAGACCTGGGATGCCGAGAAAGGCATCGGCGCCGATGGTACCGTGGGCACCGATCCGAAGCAGGGACAGATCGCCTCGAGCTGTCCCCCCATCGTGGTGGGCGACGTCATCGTCGTCGCCAACTCGTCGATTCACGGCTACTACCCGATCAAGCTGCACAACCTGCCGGGCTACGTTCAGGGTTTCGATGTCCGGACCGGCAAGCAGCTGTGGAAGTTCAACCTGATTCCGCAGAAGGGAGAGTTCGGCGCGGAGACGTGGGAGAACGGGTCTGCGCCCGGCACCCCCGGGGTCGGCAAGAACGACGCCTGGGCGACCCTCTCCGCGGATCCGGACCTTGGTCTCGTATACATCCCCGTCGGGATGCCGCTGAGCGACGAGTACGGCGGCCACCGGCCGGGCGACAATCTCTTCGGGAACAGCCTGGTGGCCATTGACGCCAGGACCGGTCAGCGCAAGTGGCACTTCCAGATGGTGCATCACGACATCTGGGATTACGACACGCCGATGGCGCCAAACCTGATGGATGTCACCGTGAACGGGAGAGCGCGCAAAGTCATCGCCCAGACCACGAAGCAAGGGTGGGTGTACACGTTCGATCGGGCCACCGGCGAACCCATCTGGCCGATCGTGGAGACGAAGGTGATGGCGAGCGAAGTGCCCGGCGAGAAGACTTCGCCCACTCAGCCGATTCCCACCAAGCCAGCACCCTATGCGCAGCAAGGCCTGAAGGAAGAGGACCTCATCGACTACACGCCGGAGCTCAGAGCCGCGGCTCTGCGTCTCGCGAAACTGTGCCGCATGGGACCGTACTACATTCCCGGGTCGCTCGCGGACGGCAGCACGCCGAACGGCTTCAAGTGTTCGTGGTACGCGCCCGGGGCGTCCGGGGGCGTGAACATCGACGGCGGCGCATCCGTGGATCCGGAGACAGGTTTCCTGTACGTCGCCTCCCTGACCGGTCTGAGCACGACCGAAGAGGCGCACGACCCGTGCTCGGAGCATCGGTACACCCAAGCACCCCACGACAGTTGCGGACAGATCGGGGCTCTGCCACCCCCGCCCGGCTACACTCCTCCCCCGCGCAGCGAGCGGGCCGAAGGCGGACGAGGCGGCGGCGCTTCCACCCTGGCTGCGCCTGTCCCCGGAACGTCGACCATCGCCTCCATCTCGATCCTCAAGCCCCGTGAACTCGGCGGGATCACGGCTTACAACATGAACACCGGCGACAAGGCGTGGTGGAGTCCCAACGGCGGCTTGTTCACGCCCAAGCCCCAGGCCGCTTCGCCGGACGCGAAACTGTTCGCCGGCGTCACCCTTCTGCCCCAGAGCCCCCGCGGTCAGGCTGAAGTGATCACGACGAAGTCGTTGGTGATCTACGGGACCGGCCGAGGCGGCGGGCCGCCCGGGGCCGACCCCGCGCTGTTCGCGGTGGACAAGGCCACCGGCAAGCAGGTCGGCTCAGTTCCGATTCCCACCCCCACCACCGCCGTGCCGATGACGTTCATGCACAAGGGCCGACAGTACATCGTTTTCGCGACGGGCGGCGGCACGCAGGCGTCGCTCATCGCCCTGCGCCTGCCCAAGTAGCCGCGACAGGACTCCATAGTTTCGTGAGTCCAGGATCGCAAGAGTCATTTTTCCTTCGCGCGTGCCAGGCCTTTGACCGACGGTGTTCGATTCGGCGTCCGCAACAACGCCTGCTCGTAGGCGGCGGCGGCTTCCTTCAGGTGGCCGCCTTCGAGAAGCACGTCACCGTACAACTCGAGCGCCGGCTTGATGGGCTCGGGTGGGCCTGACGGAGCGCTCATGGTCAACTCGATGTCGACCGCTTCCTTCGCCAGCCGTGCGGCCTCGTCCTTCTGACCCCGCGCCAGGTTCGCGATCGCGGCGACTTCCTTTTCCATGATCGCCGGCGCCTTGGCGGCGTACGCGTTTCCGCCAGCTTCAGCCTTCTCGCGCAGGGCGCGCAGTTGCGCTTCGGCCTTCTCGGCCGTCGCCGCGTCGCCGAGCTTCGCCGCGCTCATGCCCGCGATGAACGCCCACGTGGCGCTTCCGCCGCCGTAGGCCATGCCCGGCATGCCTGCCATCCCTGCCATGCCCGCGTGTTCGTCGCCGCCCCTAGCACTCGCGGCGTCGGGGACGGGAATCTTCTCCCACTGTCCGGTCTCGAGGATGTACCGCGCTCGCATGCCCAGGTAGCCGTCGCGGATGCCGCGGTTGCTCGGGTTGCGATCGGCGGCCTGCTTGGCCAGCTCGAGGTTCTTCTTCGCCTCGTCGAACTTGCCCATCATTAAGTTCGCGTACGTGAGCCACCCCAGCGTGTGGAAGTCTTCACGCCCCTCGGCGAGGTGCATGCGGGCGTTCAGGTCGGTGGCGGCTTTGTAGGCGACGATGTTCGAGGCGGCCACGTCTGGCCACATGCCGAGCTGCACGAAGATGTGCGACGGCATGTGGAGTGCGTGCGCCGACGACGGGGCAATCTTCGCGTAGGCGCGCGCGGCCAAAAGTGCTAAGGGCGCGTGATCGGGATCGTCGAACGCGTGGATGATGAAGTGCGCTGCGCCCGGGTGATTCGGGTTTTCCTGGTAGACCTTCTCGACGATCGAGGCCGCGAGGGCCTGACGCCTAAACCCCTTGTCGGCGGGGCGCACGGTGCCGAGGAGGGAGAGCGCGTAGAACGTCGCCACTTCATGATCCTCGGGCCACTGCGCGTACATGTGCGCCATCGCCCGCGAGTACGCCTCGTCGCGTGCGAGCTTGTCGCCTGCGCTATAGAAGAGCCGATCGAGCGCTTCGATATAGCCCTTTTCCTTGGGCGTCTTGGCTTTGGCCAGCCGGCCTTCGAGGGTTGGCGCGAGGTTGAGGAGCGCCTTCTTCGCCGCGTCCGCGTCGACCTGCGCCCAGAGCGGATGGTTGTAGCTCATCGCCTCGCCCCAGTAGGCCATGGCGAAGTCCGCGTCGGCTTTTTGCGCGCGGTGAAAGGCGTCGGCGGCCTCGTCGAACTGGAAACTGTGGAGGTCCTTCACGCCTTCGAGGAAGGGGGGTTGTGCTTCGGCCGCGCCAGAAGTTTCAAAGCGAATCGTGCCGAGCACCGGCCCCTGCGCGGATGCGGGGGTCGACCCTTGCGCCGCGAGCATCACGAGTCCCATCACGGAGCCGATCATGTTCGTTCTCATTCATACTCTCCTTGCCAGAGTGATTCTAGCCATCGCCTGCCGCCAACCTTGCCGTTTTCTCATGCCGTCCCCCAGAGCACTCTTCCCCTTGGCTCGGACTGCGACCTTGCGGGTCACGGAAGCGATTCAGGAGTTCTGCACCGCCGCCCGAGCGGCCGCGGTTCTCATCTGAAAACAGAAACCACGGTCTCCCTGCCGTGGCCCCGGGGTTCCGCGGACGGTCTCGAGACGCCTACGCGGCCTTGGCCGACGCCGCGGCGAGCGCCCTCGCGAACACTTCGGTGGCCTGCTTCATCTCGTCGAGCGTGCCGATCGAGATCCGGCAGTGCGACTTCTCGTAGGGAGGGAAATCGCGCGCCACGAGAACGCCTTCTTTGCGGCACGCCTCGCGAAAGCCCCTGACCGGCTGCTTGATGTTCACGAAGATGAAGTTGCACTGCGAGTCAGTTGCGTCGCAACCCCGCGCCTTGAACCAGTCGACCGTGAATTGACGCGCCTCGGTATTGCGCGCTTTCTCGGCGTCCAGGCGCGCCTGGTCCTTGATCGAGACCGCGGCCGCGATCAGGCCCGGTACGTTGAGATAGCTGGAGCCTTCCCAGGCTTTCAGCTTCACGATGGTCTCAGGCATCCCGATCACATAGCCTGTGCGCATCCCCGCCATGCCGTGCGCCTTGGAGAACGTGCGCGCCACCAGGACGCGCGGGTTCTTCAGGGCCAGTGGGATCTGCGTGCGGTGCGAGGGGTCGGTGACATAGTCGTGGTAGGCCTCGTCGAGCAGGATCGTCGTGTCGGGCGAGGCTTTGAGCACCTTGTCGATGAAGGCCCCGATCGCGTCCCCGGACCAGACCGTGGCCGTCGGGTTGTTGGGGTTGTTCACGAAGACCAGGCCCGCGCCCATGGAGGCGTCGGCCATGGCATTCAGGTCGATGCGCAGTTGGGTGTCGAGCGGAATCGCCCGCACCGGGCGCCCCGTCAACTCCGCGTCGTCCATACACTCCTCGTAGGTGGGGATGGCGCTTACCAGCCACTTCTTGCTCGAGGTGAACACCTCCACGGCGGAACGCAGCACCTGGGTGGAACCGCAGCCGAGCGCGACGTTCTCGGGTGTGGCGCCGAACCTGTCGGCAATGGCCCTGGAGGCTGCCTTGACCAGGTCGACCGGATCGCCGGACGGATAGCGTCCGGCCGGGACGCCGTCCTTCAGCTGGGCGCCCAGCGCCTCGAAGACGGCCCGCCCTGGACCAAGAGGGTTCTCATTGTTGTGGAGCAGGAGTCTCGGCGGCGGCAGGGCCATGGGTGAAGCGGGGGCCTGGAACGCTGCGAAACTCTCGCGGCGCAGGGCCAAGAGCGAGGCCCCGGAGAGGCCGGCGGTGGTGACGAAGGAACGGCGCGTGAAGGGCATGGAAGCCTCCTTATTTGACATGAGCGGCCTCACTTGGACACCGGCTTGGCAGCGGCGTCGCTCTTTCGCGAACCGACGCCTAATTCCTCGGGCGACAGGACCCGCGCGAACACCTCGGTGGCCTTCTTCATCTCTTCCATGGTGCCGAGCGAGATGCGCGCCCAGGTCTTTTCGAGCGGCGGGAACTCGCGACCCACGATCACCGCTTGCTTGGCGCAAGCCTCCTTGAACTCCTTGGCCGGCAGCCCGATGTCCACGAACACGAAGTTGCCCTGGGAGTCGGTGGTCTTGAAGCCGAGGTCGTTGAAGAAGCGCGTGACGTACTTGCGCACCTCCGTGTTGCGCGCCCGCTCGCGGTCGATGTGGCCCTGGTCCTTGAGCGAGGCCACCGCGGCCGCCTGCGCCATCGAGTTGGTGGTGAAGGTCATGATCCAACGCTGCAGGCCCTCGATGGTCCGGGCCTGGGCGATCGCGTAGCCCACCCGCATCCCCGCCATCCCGTACGCCTTCGACAGCGTGCGGGTGACCAGGACGTCGGGGTGCTCGAGCGCCAGCGACATTGCACTGCCGTAATTCGGATCCTCGACGTAGTCGTGATACGCCTCATCGATGAGGATCGCGGTCTGCGGAGACTCGCGACGCACCCGTCCCACGAAGTCGGCGACGGCCTTGAACGGG
Organism: Vicinamibacteria bacterium; assembly: GCA_031364765.1. Classification (GTDB taxonomy): domain Bacteria; phylum Acidobacteriota; class Vicinamibacteria; order Fen-336; family JAGNNV01; genus JAGNNV01. Next base: position 257 of record JANLWV010000153.1, on the reverse strand, counting down.
TGAACGGTGGCGGTGGGGTTGTTCGGGTTGCAGAAAAAAATCAGGCCGGCCCAGCGCGCGGCCGCGGCCATCTTCTCGAGGTCGAGCTTGCCCTCCTTGTCGACCAGGACCCTCTTCACCGGGCTCCCGATCTGCCCGGCCATCTCTTCGGGCGACGCGAAAGTGGGCGAAGCGGTGACCAGGTGGCGCGAGCCCGACGTGTAGACGCGCGTGGCGACCCTCAACAGCTCACCGGAGCCGTTGGCGATCAGAACGTT
>JANLWV010000139.1:0-2104 GCA_031364765.1 Vicinamibacteria bacterium | reverse complement strand
GTCATCACCAGGGCGGCGATCTGGCCGGTGGCGGGATCGGCGAATGTCCGCGCGATAAAAAGGGACGCGATGGTTCGGCTCTCCTTGGCCTCCTGCCACGGCACCATGCCGAGAATGACCGTCGACATCGTGATGTAGATGGCGGCCACGATCGTGATGGACAGAATGATCGCGCGCGGCATCGTGCGGGTTGGATCCTTGATTTCCTCCGCGATGTTGCAGACCTGGTTGTAACCGCCGTAGCTGTACATGGCGAGAATCGCGGTGGCTCCGAGCTTCGCGAAAAAGTCCGGGTTGTATTCAAAGGCGGCCGCCGGCCAGTCGAAGGCCTGGGCGAAAGAGAATTTGAAGAGACCGGCCACGATCACCCAGCCGACGGTGAGGAACACGAAGCCGAGAAGGAAAACCGCGAGTTTTCCGATGTCCTCGATCTTGCGCCACAAGAGTGCGGTGACGAACACGCATACCCCGCCCGCCACCAGATCGTGCTGGAGAGGGGTCATGGTCGTCCAGTAGAACTTCAGATAGTCCGCGAAACCGACGCCGCCGCTGGCGATCCCGAGCGGGGCCACCAGGATGACATGGCAGATGAAGACGAACCCCAAAAGGTCGCCCATGGGAAGGCCGGCGACTCGAAACGGCTTGTAGGCCTCGCGCAGGTAGAGATACGACCCGCCGCTTCCCGGCAGGGCCGCGCCGAAGTGCGAGTACACCAGGCCGTCCGCGAAGGCGAGGACGGCGCCCGCGATCCATGCGTAGAGGATGTGCGGTCCGCCCATCGACGTGATCATGAAGGGGATCACCAGGAACGGACCGACCCCGACCATGCCGATGATGTTGGTGGCGGCGGCGGGCAGGAGGCCCATGCCGCGTCTCAGGGTTTGGGGCCCGGCGTTCTCGGTCATACGGTCATCAGGCCTCTAGTCTGGTGCGAAGGGGCGAGGGGGACGGCGATGGGTCACAGCAGCGCCTTTGCGAGACGCTCCGCGTTGGCTTTGTCGCCCACGAGCGGATTCAGAGTGAGAGCCTCGATCGCCTCATCGCGGGACCCGCTCAAAGCCGCAGCCACGGTGGCCCGCTCGTAGGCCTTGACCCGATTCAGCATCCCGCGAACGCTTTCCGGAGGAGGGCCTACATGCAGGGGATGAGCGCCGTTGGCGTTGACCAGGCAGGGGACTTCCACCACGTCGTCGTCCCGAAGCCCCGCGATGTTGGCCTGGTTGGCGACCGACAGCGGGATGATCGCACCCGAATTGCGGTGGATGGCTTGTATCACCGAGACCGCGATCTTGTCGTAGCCGGTCAAAAGCGCCGCTTCACTCGGCGCGTTTCTCTTCGCGGCATCGCCCCGGCCTTCGAGAGAGAAGTACGTTCCGTTTCGTTCCAAAAGATACGCCTCGTAGACCCCGCCGGGATCTCCGGTGTGCGACCGAAGCGCCTCGAAAAGCGTCGCGTTCATGCGAGCGATCGCCGCCCCGCGACTGGTGCCGGCTTTCAGAGTGTTGGCGAGAGCTTGTTCGGGCCGCTCGTAGAAGTACACGTATTCGGTGGGGAGGACTCCCAGTTCACGCAAGCGCCCGTGCTCAAAGAGCGGCGTCCGGTAGATCTTCGCCAGGATGGAATCGTCAGCGAGGATGCGGGCCATCTGGGGTTCGCCCTGAACCCAGACTTCACGGACCCAGCCGAGGTGGTTGAGGCCGAAGTAGTCGAAGTGGCACTCGGCCGAAGGGATGGAAATCGCGTGCGCGATTTCCTCGAAGAGCTCGGTGGGCGTGTCGCAGATGCCGAGGACCTTTGCCCGGGTGGCCTTCAGGACACCTTCCGTCACCATGCCGACAGGATTGGTGAAGCTGATCATCCACGCGTCGGGAGCGTGTCGGGCGACCTCCTTCGCATACTCGACCATGGCGGGAATGGTGGCGAGGGCCATGGCCCAGCCTCCGACCCCCACCGTCTCCTGGCCGATCACGCCGTGGTCGAGGGCGATCCGCTCATACCGCGCGCGGCCCTCGATGCCGCCGGGGCGAATGCTGGCGATAACGAAGTGGGCTCCGCTCACGCACTCGGCCACCGAGCCTGCGACCACCACGCGCACCCCGGCCAC
>JANLWV010000134.1:0-2622 GCA_031364765.1 Vicinamibacteria bacterium | reverse complement strand
GGATCGACAGCACCCTCGAGCACGGTCTCCACGTTCTGCACGGTGAAACCGCGTTGTGCGGGGTCATGGCCCCCTGTCTGAAGTCTTCCGACATCGCTCGCGGTGGACCCCCCGCCAGCGAGGAGAGCGTCGATCGAGAGGTTCAGAAAGTTTCTTCCTCCGCCTCCGGTGACCAAGGTCACGGGAGCGGGCGACGGAACCGGCGCCGGCGAAGGCGACGGGCTGCCCTGCGCGGCGGGAACGCCGGCAGGGTCCTGCGCTATGGCCAGGCCAGGACATATGAGCATCAGGGCCAGGAGGGCCGCGGCTTGGCGCGGCTCGCGTGCACGTCTCGGCAAAATGGACATTCAACCCCTTCGTGGAATGCGGTCTGCGGATGGATTCCCGTGGCCACACGGTGTGCAAACAACCGGGTGGGCCCTTCGCTACCGCGCGGTTGCGCGGGAGTTCAGCGATCAGGCTGCGGGAGGTCCGCGAATGGCGAGTGTGCTCGGTGTGCCCGAGTCGCCGACGCTCAGCGCGAGATCCGGCTGCGCGATGTCGAGTGACGGGAGGGGTGCGAGCGAAGGGACCGAAGTCTGGGTCGCCAGGCCAGCCAGATGGGTCAGGCAGACGGTGCAGTGGATCTCGATGGGACAACCGTCATCGGTGTGGTCCACCAGGCTCACGCCCAGGAACATCGCCCCTACCACCAGGCAGGCGACGACACTCAACCACCGACGGCTAGATGAACGCACGGTTACATGCTACGCCTCTTTCGGTGGCGGCGGCCCAGACTCAAAGGCCGGTGGGTTCTTTGCGCGGCGCACGATTCAAGGAGTGGCGAATCTTGCTCGTCTCCTCGTAAACGGTGCGGCGCACCCGATTCACGCCGCCCAGGGGCCGGTGCTCGGGCAAGGAATGCCAGGGGGTGAAGGAGAGGTTCTCGCAGAAGGCCATCTGCTCCGCCGAATCGAACATCTGCTTGGGAATCGTGATCGTCGCCACCTTGATGAACGGCGCTTCGGATTCTTTCCACTCTGTCTTCGAGTCCTCCACTTTCATCGAGGCGGACTGTCGGGGCTGGATCAGGAAGTCGAAGCACGCGTCTTCCACCGCCAGGGTTTTCGCCATGACCTTGCGCAGGTAGTCCGGACCTGGGTCAGAAGGAATTTGGTTGTTGGCGCGGGCGATACAGGGCCTGGCCGAGAACTTGATCGCCTGCTTGTGGGCATCGTCGCCAAGGCGGTAGGGAACCATGGACCAGAAGCGGGTGTAGAGCGGGTTCTCGATCTTCTTCCGCGAGATGGTGCGCGCGATCAGCGCTCCTTTAACTCCCAGAGCAAAGGGGGCGGTCAGTTTCACCAGAGGATTCGAACTGTTTCCCCGCTTGATCAACTTCAGGTAGTCCTGCGGATCATCGATAAAGAACACCGGGTGGTTGATCATGATGAAATCCTGAGTGAGGCTGGCGCTCTCGGCCGGAAGCAGCTTGGCGCCGGGCACGCCCATCAACTTGATGGCCATGCCGCGGGCGTCGCCCTTGACGTCGGCGCGGGCCGGATCTGAGTTGCCGTTGGAAAAGCGGATCCAAGCGTCATAAGTCTTGCCTGGAACGAAGGCGCCTTGAGCCAGATTCTCCGGTAGCTCGGCGTTGACCGCGAAATTGGCGCGCACGCATCCATGGGCCTTCGGATGCGCGTCACGCCTCGCCGGGCGTTTGTCGGGCGGATAACTCTTTTCGACGGACTTGCCGATCAGGTCCGCGATGGCGCTGGTCGCGTCGGCCTCGCCCGGCCAAATCGACTCGCCCAGATCGGCGTCGATCTCCACGGCTTTCGTCACCCTAGCTCCTCGCTTCGCCACAGCCCGTGAGGTAACGCCTTTCGCATCGGAGCTATCAGAGCCTTTGACGGACAATCCACAGTAAAGCCCGGGCCACACCGCGGCTGAGACCACGATGAGTACGCCGAATGGCTTTCGCATTCCGACCTCCCGACGAGTGACAAAACTCTAGTGATGACCACGTGATTTCGCGGAGGGCGCAGCAGCGCGTCCTTCGTATGAGCCCATGAGCAGACGGTTGCGCGGGTTGTCCATGTTCACCATGTCGCCCGTGTCCGCGGTGAACCCCTCGTCGCGCGTCGTGCTCGGCGACTTTCCGCGCGGACCCCGAGTGATCGCACGGCGCACCGCAGCGAGCGCGGCTGAATCGTCGTAAGCGATTTTTCCCTGCACGCGCTTCACTCCAAGGCTTCGCCACAACTCCTGGAGGTCGGCTGTACCGGGCGCGGCGCCGAACTTGCGATAGAGATCCGAAAGTACAGTCAAGCGAAGCGCACGGTCTCCAACTTCAAAGGTCTTGAGCAGCGGCCAGCTCGCGCGAATGCTGCCGCCTTTGTCCTGAATGCCGGAAAGCGCGTCCGCCAGACCTCGTCGGTTTCCGGTCTTCTCGTGTATCTCGATGTCGGCGAGCAACCAGAACAGCGCGCCACCCCAATAGATGCGGCCCCACTCCTTGGTCCCGTGCAGCCCGCGGTCGCCACGGCCCGGGAGGCCGTTCGGCAGCCCGTCCATGAGATCCGACCAGACCCGCTCCTCGGACAAGTTACCCACGCGAACCCGGGCCATGGGTTCAACGTA
>JANLWV010000117.1:0-10661 GCA_031364765.1 Vicinamibacteria bacterium | reverse complement strand
GCCTGACGACCTGCGGATGTTCATGGCCGATCTCGCCGGCCACCTCGGCGAGTAATCGCCGGGGTACTGGGGAACGGTCAGTAGTACACGATCACGCGAAACCCGCCGCTGTTGTCCTGGAGGTAGTCGTCGTTGATGCCGAGGAACAGAGTCCCTCGTCCGCGAACCCGGATCGGGCCACGGTCGTTCCCGATGAAGAACGGGTCGCCGGATTCGCCGAGCTTGCCGATGAGCGAGGCGCCCGGGCGGCTTGGAATCGGACGCGCCGGGTTTCGCGGCGATCCGCTCTCTCCTCCCGGTCCGTCTTTTCTACCGGGACCCCAGCGCACTTCACCGCGCGAGTCGAACCAGAGTTCCTGGCCGTCGCGCGGTTCGATGCTGGTTCGAGTCCAGGCATCGATGCCGAGGACCTGAACCTCGCGCTCGCGCAGGCCGGAAGGCCGTTCGTTACCCGGCGGTCGGCTGTCCTGGTCACCCCGATCCTTGTCCCGAGAGGAGAACTCGACCCGGTCGACCTCATCGACCGGGAATCGCTCGGTTCGGCCGCGCTCGGTTCTGAATTCAATCCGGCCTTCGCGGACCGAGACCAGTTCCCCGGTGAACGACCGGCCATTGCGGAGGACCAGAGTGTCGGCCAGGGCGGCGAGCGACCCGAAGGCGACAAGAACGGACGCGAGGGCGAAGCGATGGTTCAAAGCGGTCATCGGTGATTCCTCATTTCGGCTGGATTCGATCACAACCCGCGCAGTTCAGGAAAGTCGGTCAGAATGACGCCGTGACTTCCGCGCACTACTTCCGCACCTGTCACCTCTGCGAGGCGATGTGCGGCCTGGTGATCGAGACCAGCGACGGCCGGATCGAGAAGATTCGGGGGGACGAGAACGATCCGCTGAGCCGCGGGCACATCTGCCCCAAGGCGGTGGCGCTTCAGGATCTGCACCACGATCCCGACTGGTTGCGCCGCCCGCTGCGCCGGCGCGGGACCGATTTCGAGGAGATCTCCTGGGATGACGCCATTGACGAAACCGCGGCCCGGCTGAATGAGATCCAACGCTCACACGGGCGTTCGGCGGTGGCGATGTACCAGGGCAATCCGGTCGTGCACAACCACGGCGCCCTGATCTTCGGCCAGCTCTTCGCGCGAACCCTGGGATCGCGCAGCAATTTCTCCGCGACGTCGGTGGACCAGCTCCCTCAGATGCTGGCCGGCTTCCTCATGTATGGCCATCAACTTCTGATGCCGGTGCCGGACGTCGATCGCACCCAGCACTTCCTGATCCTGGGCGCGAACCCGCTCTGCTCAAACGGCAGTCTCATGACCGCTCCGGGGATACGGAAGCGGCTCGTCGATCTTCGCGCTCGCGGCGGCCGCGTCGTCCTCGTCGATCCGCGACGGACCGAGACGGCGGCGTACGCGGATCTTCATCTTGCCATCCGGCCCGAGAGCGACGCCCTCTTCCTTCTCGCCGTCATTCACACTCTTTTCGGAGAGGGGCTCACCCGCCCGGGCCGACTGGTCGAGTTCACCGACGGCATCGACGAACTGGCGCGCGCGGCCTCGGATTTCAGCCCCGAGGTCGTGGCCGAGAGTGTCGGTGTGAGTGCCGCGGCCATCCGTCAGGAGGCCCGCGACTTCGCGAGCGCGCCTTCCGCGGTCTGCTACGGGAGAGTGGGTATCTCGACCCAGTCGTTTGGCGGTCTCGCGTCGTGGCTGATGAATGCGCTGAACGTGATCACCGGAAATCTCGACCGCGCCGGTGGTTTCATGTTTACGAAACCGGCCATCGACATCGTGGCCCTCTCGGCGCGGGCTGGGATGAAGGGCCGATTCGGGAAGTACCGGAGCCGGGTGCGAGGCGCTCCCGACTTCGGCGGCGAGTGGCCGGTGGCGACGCTTTCCGAAGAGATCGAGACCGCGGGGAAGGGCCAGATCAAGGCCCTCCTCACCCTCGGCGGCAATCCCGTGCTTTCGACGCCGAATGGCGGTCGATTGGAGCGGGCCCTGCGGGGACTCGACTTCATGGTGTCGATCGATCCTTATGTGAACGAGACGAGCCGGCTCGCGAACATGATCCTCCCGTCCGCCTCACCTTTGACCCGCGATCACTACGACCTGGTTTTCCATGCCCTCGCGGTCAGAAACACCGCGAAGTTTTCTCCGCCTCTTTTTGGGAAGCCCGTCGGAGAGCGACATGACTGGGAGATTCTGCTGGGCCTGACCGAAGGCCTCGTTCGCGCGCGCGGCGGCGATTCCGTGGCCGGCCGTGTCACGCGGAAAATCATGGGCCGGCTTGGACCGCGCGGCGTAGTGGGACAACTTCTTCGTTTTGGGCCCTATGGATCCGGCTTGAATCCGTTTCGCCGAGGAGTGTCGCTCAAGCGGCTTGATCGCGAAGTCTCCGGCGTGGACCTTGGACCACTTTTGCCTTGCCTGCCCGGGCGGCTCTACACTGCCCAAAAGCGCATCAACATCGCGCCCAAGGCCTTCGTGGAGGATCTGCCCAGGCTTCAAGCGTGGATGCGCGACTGCGGGGCCCGAGGCCACAAGCTCACACTGATCGGCCGGCGCGAGCTTCGCAGCAACAACTCTTGGATGCACAACGCGGAACGCCTCATGAAAGGGCGGGATCGTTGCACGTTGCTCATGCATCCAGATGACGCGGCGGCGCGAGCCCTCGCCGACGGTCAACCTGTCCAGATTCGGTCACGGGTTGGGGAAGTGCGAGTGGCGGTCGAGATCACCGACGCGATTCGTCCAGGCGTCGTCTCGCTGCCGCACGGTTTCGGGCACGACCGGGAAGGTGTGAGGCTCCAGGTCGCCAGGAAAAACGGCGGCGCGAGCTTCAACGATCTAGCCGATGACCTGCGGGTCGACTTCCTGTGTGGGACGGCGGCCTTCAGCGGCACCGAGGTGGACGTTCTGGCGGTGTAGAGGTCGCCCCTGAATTCTCCGGGAAATGGCTAAACCGTCGGCCGGGGTCGCGAGTCAAACTCGGTACGGTGCGCTCTGAGACAATGGCCGGGATCTTAGGGAGCCGTTTCGGCTTCGGGCAGGTGCGTGCGGGCGCCTAGCCATTCTCCTAGGAAAAGGCAGGCTCATGCGCAGGTTGCATCTCTTGGTGGTGTTTCTCATTGCTTCCGCTGCACTTACCGGGTGCGGTCGTGGCTCCTCGCAGGCGGCCCAAGGGCCTCCTTCCGGAGGGCAGCCCGGGGGGGGCAGAGGTGGTCGCGGGAGTGCGCCTGCGATTCCCGTGAAGGCCGGGCCGGTCAAGGTCCAGGAAGTCACATATCGGATCCAGGCCGTGGGTTCACTCGAAGCCGAGGACATGATCCAGGTGACGGCGGAGCTTGATGGTGTGCTCACTGAGGTGAAGTTCCGGGAAGGAGATAGGGTCACGAAAGACACGGTCATCGCGTTGATCGATCCCGAACGGTACAAACTCGAGGCCGATCGAGCCGAAGCGAACTATCGCCGGGCCCTTGCCGATGGCGCTCAGGCGGCGGCGACACTCGCCCGGCGTGAAGCCCTGGCCAAGGAAGATCTCGTCTCGGTCGAGGATCTGAACCAGACGCGGACTACGAGCGAGAGGTCGTCGGCCGACGTGGCCTCCGCAAAGGCCGCGCGAGACATCGCGGCGCAGAACCTCTCCCGCGCTTCCGTCAAGCCTCGGCACGGGGGCGTCATCGACAAGCGTCTCGTGGATACCGGCACGTTCGTGCGCACCGGCACCAACCTCGCCACTCTGGTCGACCTGAGCCGGCTGCGTCTTCGTTTCCGGGTGTCCGAAACAGAATCTCTCAAGGCCAGAAAGGGTCAGACGCCGGAGTTCACGGTCGCGGCCACGGGCGACCGACAGTTCACCGCTCAGATCTACCACGTAGGCGAGGTGGCCGACCCGACGTCGCGTCAGGTGGAGGTCCTGGCCTGGGTCAAGAACCCAGGAGTGCTGAAGCCCGGATTCTTCGCGGAAGTGACTCTCCCGAGCGACAGCAAGAAGGACGCGATCGTGGTGCCCGAAACTGCCATTCAGGCGAGCGACCGCGGCTTCGTCGCCTTTGCCATCGTGGATGGCAAAGCGGTGGTGCGTCAGGTTGAGATCGGCCCGCGGACCGGGGGTGGCGAAGTCGAAATCCTGTCTGGTCTCAAGGCGGGGGAGATCATCGTCTTTGAGGGGTCCGACCGCATCGCCAACGGAGTGGCGGTGACCACCGAGGGCGCGATCCCCGGAGCTTCGAGGCGGCCGGGCGGTCCGAGTGGCGGTACAACCGGGGCCGGCGGATCAGGAGGCTCAAGCCCGGCGAGGACCAGGGGGCCCCAGGGCGTGCGCGAACCCGGAAGTCCAAGAGGGAGCCGTCAGTGACCAGCGAAAGAAAAGGAGCCGCACCCCTTGGGCCGGGCCGGGAGCCCGCCGAAGATCCGATCAAGGTAGCGACCGGCATGACGTTCGCGGACATCGCCATCCGCAACCACGTCTTCGCCTGGATGCTGATGGTGGGACTGATGGGGTTCGGCATCATCGCTTTCAGGGGCGCCGGCGGTGTGGTGAAAGGTCTGGGCGTTTCCCAGAACCCCGATGTCGACTTCCCGGTAGTCAACATCAACGTGAATTACGAGGGCGCCTCGCCCGAAGTGATGGAGACGGACGTCATCGATTCGGTCGAGGATGCGATGACTTCCATCGAGGGCGTCAAGGAAATCGCGTCGACCTCCAGGCAGGGTTCAGGCAACGTTTCGGTGGAGTTCGAGCTTTCCCGGAACATTGCGGAGGCCGTGCAGGACGTGCAGGCCCGCGTGGCCCAACTCGGCCGCCGGCTGCCGCGAGACGTCGATCCTCCGACGGTTTCGAAGACCAACCCGGAAGATCAACCCATCATGCAGGTGGGGGTTTCGGGGGACCGGACCCCGACGTTCCTCGCCGACTATGTCCAGAATGTCGTGACGCCTGCGTTTCAGACGGTGGAGGGCGTGGGCGAGATTCAGGCCTTCTTTCGCCAGCGCAACGTGCGGGTCTGGCTCGATGCGCCCAAGCTGGAGGCCCAGGGCCTGACCGTCCAGGACGTGACCCAGGCCATTTCTCGCGAGCACATCGAGATGCCGGCGGGCCGGATCGAAGGGGTCTCTCGCGAGATGAATGTCCGCACCGAAGGCGAAGCGATCGACATCGAAACCTTCAGCAAGCTGGTGATTGCCTACCGGCAGGGCGCTCCCATTCGTTTGAGCGACGTCGCGGTCGTCGAGGACGGCTTCGACGACCAGCGGCGCATCCAGCGCGCCATGGGTCAGGCCTCCCTCGGTTTCGGGATCAAGAAGCTCCGAGGCGCCAACGCGGTTCAAGTGGGTCATGACGTGCGGGCGCGGATCGCCGAGCTGCAGAGGCTCGCCCCCGAAGGCGTCACCATTGCGGTCAATTTCGATCAGACGCAGTTCATCGAGGAATCGATCAACGAGATTCTCTTCACTCTGGTGATGGCCGCCCTGCTCACGAGCCTGGTGTGCTGGCTGTTCCTCGGTTCGTGGACCTCGACGCTCAATATTCTGCTCGCCATTCCCACGTCGATCCTGGGCACCTTCATCGTGATGTACTTCCTGGGCTTCACTCTGAACACCTTCACCGTGCTCGGCTTGTCCCTGGTGGTGGGAATCGTGGTCGACGACGCCATCATGGTGCTGGAGAACATCTATCGCCATCGGGAAGAAGGCGAGCCCAGGGTGAAAGCGGCGAGCATTGGCGCCCGCGAGGTGACGTTCGCCGCCGCCGCGACCACGGCCGCCATCATCGCCATCTTCCTGCCCGTGGCCTTCATGAAGGGCATCATCGGAAAGTTCTTTTTCCAGTTCGGGGTCACCATCTCGGTGGCCGTGCTCCTGTCGCTTCTCGAGGCTCTGACCCTCACCCCCATGCGATGTTCGCGGTTTCTTCAGGTCGGCGACAAGCGCGGTCGCCTGGGCGCCTTTGTGGACCGCGCCTTCGTGAGGCTGTCTGCCGGGTACCTGAGGATTCTCGAGCCCGCTCTGCATCACCGCGCCTGGGTGATGGCGGGCTCGCTGGTTCTGTTCCTGGCCTCGTTGTCCCTCTTAAAGCTTCTGCCTCAGGAGTTTGTGCCCCGGCAGGATACCGGCCGGTTTCAAGTCGGATTCATCCTGCCCATCGGCACCAGCATGGAAGTCACCAATCGCATGTCGACCCAGATCGAGAACTACCTCGCGGGACGCCCGGAAATCCAACGCTACGTGGGAGGCCCCGGTGGCGGCTTCGGCGGCGGCGGCGGCGATGTCTCGTCGGGGCAGATACAGATCACCATGAAGTCCCTGAAGGATCGCCCCGAGGATCTTAGGCTCGGCCGCAGTCTCACCCAGACCGAATTCATGGACTCGGTGCGCCGGGATCTTTCGGTCCTTCCCGGCGCGCGCATCACCTTGCGGGAAAGCTCCCAACAGAGCTTCACCTCGGGTCGCGGTTCCCCGGTGGAGTTCTCCATTCGCGGTGGAAACTGGGAGACCCTGGCCAGTAAGGCCGGCGAGATCATGGGCAAGCTGCGGACCTCCGGCCTCGTGGCCGATGTCGACAGCGATTATCGCGTGGGCATGCCCGAGGTTCAGGTGATTCCGGACCGGGGCAAGGCGGCCGACCTCGGCATCTCGATGACCGCCATTGGTGAGACCATCAACGGGGCCATCGGCGGCGTTCGCGCCGGCCGGTTCAAGGACGGGGGCCGGCGTTTCGACATCCGGGTTCGCCTGCTCGCCGAGCAGCGCGAAAAGCCCGAGGACATCGCGAGACTCCTGGTGCGCACGCGCTCGGGAAGCCTCATCCGGCTGGGAGATCTGGTGCGCATCGAACAGGCGCCGTCGCTCCAGGCCATCACCCGGCTGGGGCGTGAGCGCGCGATCAAGATCTTCGGCAACGTGGGCCCGGGCTTCTCCCAGGCCGAGGCCATTGACGGCGCTCTCGCGGTGGCGCGCGAATCGCTGGCGGACGGGTATCGCGCCCTGCCCACGGGTTCGAGCCAGGCCTTCTCCGAGAGTTTCGACTCCCTAGGATTCGCGTTCCTGATGGGCATCATCGTGGCCTACATGGTGCTCGCCGCCCAGTTCAATTCCTTTACCCACCCCATCGTGATTCTGCTCGCTCTACCCTTCAGTGTCTCCGGCGCGCTTCTGATGCTCTACATCATGGGCCAGTCGCTCAATGTCTACAGCGTGCTGGGACTCATCCTTCTGATGGGCATCGCCAAGAAGAATTCCATCATGCTCGTGGACTTCACCAATCAGATCCGCGCCAAAGGCGTCGAACGGCACCAGGCCCTCCTTCAGGCCTGCCCGGTTCGCCTTCGCCCGATTCTCATGACCTCGATCGCGACCATCGCCGGCGCCTCGCCGGCCGCGTTTGCGGTGGGGGTGGGTGCGGAGACCCAACGGCCGATGGCGATTGGTCTGGTCGGCGGCATGATCGTCTCCACCTTCATGACCCTGATCGTGGTGCCCGCGGCTTACAGCGTGTTCGACGACATCGTCACGTGGAATGAAGAGCGGCAGAAGAACGGAGTCGGATTGCTCGCCGGGATCATGTCGCCGAAGAGCGCGCGCGTGGCGGTGGCTGCACGGCAGTGATTGCAGGTACTCAGGCGATTCGAACAACATAAGAAACTCGCCGAGCGCAGGCCAGGGGGTCGCAGGGGGCCGGGTCCGTGTCTGGCCCCCCTACCCTCAAACGAGTGCCCCGAGGGCGGCGACGACCGGGTCGATCTGGCTCGCCCGGTTCATGGCTTTGGCGAGACGTTTGAGAGTGGCGGCGACTTCCACGGCCGAGCCCACGACGGTGGCGTGGCCGACTTTGCGGCCCGCGCGCGGCGTCTTGCCGTAGTCGTGCCAGTGGGCGAGCGGTTCCGATAGCACAGGAAGAGGGTCGGGCACTTCTCCGATCCAGTTCAGCAGCACGGACGTCGCGCGCCCGCTGGTCGCCCCGAGGGGCAGGCCGAGAACGGCGCGCAGGTGGTTTTCGAACTGGCTGGTGAGGGCGCCCTCGATCGTCCAGTGCCCCGAGTTGTGAACCCTCGGAGCCATTTCGTTCGCGAGCAGGCGGCCCTCGTGGACGAACAGTTCGAGAGCAAAAACACCCACATAGTCGAGCTCCTCGGCGAGGCGCCGGGCGTACCCGACGGCGATGCCCTCCATCTCTTTCGACTTCGGCGCGGGCGACAGGCTGGCCGAGAAAATCGAGTTCTGATGGAAGGTCTGGGTCAGCGGATACGTGGCGAAGTCGCCGCTGCGGCCGCGGACGGCGATGACCGAGATTTCGCGTTCGAACTGCACCATGCGCTCCAGAATCAACGGCACATCCCCAAGCTGGCTCCACGCCGCGTCCAGGTCCGCCGCGGACTTCAGTCGAATCTGGCCCTTGCCGTGGTAGCCGAGGCGGCTCGTTTTCAGAATCGCCGGAAAACCGACCTTAGCGATGGCCGCGGTCAGGTCCTCGCGCGAGTCCACGGTGGCGAAGTCCGGGGTATTCAGTCCCAGCTTTTGAAAAAGCTGCTTCTCTTCCAGCCGGTCCTGCGCGATCCCCAGAGCCTGCGGGTTCGGAAACACCGGCACGCGACTAGCGATGAACATCGCGGTGTCCGCGGGCACGTTCTCGAAGTCGCAAATCACCGCGTCCAGGTTTTCGGTGAACTCCGAGATGGCATCGAAGTCGTTGTAGTCGGCGCGGGTCAGCGGCGCCACTTGCGACGCACAGGCATCGGCGACGGTGTCGACAACGCGGAACCGCAGGCCGAGAGGCGTACCGGCGAGCGCCAGCATGCGAGCCAGCTGCCCGCCTCCGAGAATCCCAACAGTTTTCGCCATCGCTTGCCTTTCTACTTTCGGGGGTCGGGGGTCGCGAGGACCTGCTCGGTCTGTTCGCGTCTAAAGGCGGCGAGGGCGGCTTTGACGCGAGGATCCCCGCCGGAAAGAACCGCCGCGGCGAAGAGCGCCGCGTTGGTGGCGCCCGAGGGACCGATCGCGAAGGTCGCGACCGGAATGCCGGCCGGCATCTGAACGATGGATAAGAGCGAGTCCAGGCCGTTCAGCGCCTTCGATTGCATCGGCACGCCGAGGATGGGCACCGCCGTTTTGGCCGCGAGTATTCCCGCGAGGTGCGCGGCTCCGCCCGCCCCCGCGATGATCGCCCGGAGGCCCCGAGCGTCCGCGGTGGAGGCGTACTCGATTGACTGGTCGGGAGTCCGATGCGCCGAGAGAACGCGCACTTCGTGGGCAATGCCCAGCCGGTCCAGAGTCTCGGAGGCGTGCTTCATGGTCTCCCAGTCGGAACGGGAGCCCATGACAATGCCGACGCGAGCCGCCTGGAGTTCCGCCTTCGTCAACTTCACTCGCGGAGTCTACTTCCCCCGACAAACTGCGGATCGAGGCGTGCCGATGTTCATCTTCGGGGCGTCGCACGAGCACGTGTCGCATCGAGACGACAGGCCCGGGACCGCACGGCAAGGGTGCGGACTGCCGGGTTACGTCTATTGGCTCAAAAGCTTCTCGAAGAACGCGAGCGCGCGGGGATCCCTCGACTGTCCCAGCCAGAACATGGCCTGCTTTCTTACTTCGCGGTTCTTGTTCTCGCGGGCCACCCGAATGAGCTCGGTCACGCCCTCGCCATTCGGAATCTGGCTCAGCGCGAAAACCGCCTTCTTCTTGACCTCCTCGTCAGGGTCGTCAACCGCGGAACGGATCACCTCGGCGTCGGACTTCTTCTGCGCCTTCTGGGCGAGCCAGAAGAGAGCCTGGCCGCGGACCTTCGGCGATGTGTCGTTCCGAGCCATGTCGATCAAAGTGGACGGGGCCTCGGCCACGTTGCTTTGCGAAAAAGCGAACGTGAGGTGCTCCCTGAAGGACGCATCTTCGGAAGCGCGCAGCCTCAGCAGAGCCTCGTAGCCCGCACGATCGCGGGTGTTGCCGAGCCAGAAAGCGGCGCCGTGTCGAAGAGACTTCGTCTCGCCGTTTTTCGCCACGCGCTCAAGGGCCGCGTCCGCGGACTTGTCGTCGTGAAGGGCGATGGCGCTCAGGGCGCCGTCGGTCCTTCGCTTGGCGGCGCGATCGCTCGCCCCGCCCTTCACCAGACCTTCGAGGTAACCGACGCTCTCGGCCGGAACGACGTTAGCGATCTTCTGGACCGCCTCGGCCCCGCGATCGACGCGACATGAACTCGAGAAGACACGCACCTTGTCGACGCTGCCCGCCTCGACGTGGGCGTAGACCGCGAGTCCGGTATCGATCCTGGGCCCCTCGTCACGGTCGCGGGAGATGTTCATGCTGTAGCTGCTGCTGGCGAGCGAACATGACTGGAAGTCCCGCGATCCCCGGCCATTCCCGCAGCAGGTGATGCCGTCTTCCACCGACGGAACGGTCCAGGTGAGCCACGTCGGTTGACCGGCCCGTTGGGCGGCCGCCACCCGGGAGGCCAGGGTGTCGGCCTCCGCGTGCGGAACGGTGAGAGCGAGAAGGATCGCGGCCGGAATTTTGTTCATTGGATTAGTCCTTGAGCAGTTCCATCATGTACGCGCGGGCTTCCTTGGAATTCATCAGTGAGAGCCAGTGCACCGCTTCCTTCTTGAGGGTGGGGTCTTTCTCGATCCTCGCGACCTCCACCAGCCGGGTCGCGTTGTTCTGGAGG
>JANLWV010000109.1:0-27215 GCA_031364765.1 Vicinamibacteria bacterium | reverse complement strand
CGGTGATGGATTACGACCAACCGCCGCGTCTTCTAAAGCAGGTGCGGCCGGTCTACCCCCAGGAAGCCTTCATCAAAAAAATCGAGGGGATGGTCATGCTGGAGATCGTGATCGGTATCGATGGAAGAGTGGGCCGGGTGCGGGTTCTGCGTTCGATTCCCCAACTCGACGCGGCGGCCATCCAGACCGTTCGCCAATGGGTCTTTTCCCCGGCAATGAAGGGGGGACGCCCCGTATCTACGCTTCATAACGCCCCCGTTAGTTTCCGGATCTTCTAGGCGGGAACACCCCGCCTTCGTCCACCGCCGTCCTCTGCTGGACAACCGAGTGTCCCCGACGCGGGACAACGCATTCCGCAAACCTTGGGAGGATGATCGGACTTTGCTGGCGCGTCTTTTGCTCTGATCGGCTTGCCGTGACTTAATATGACCCTTTCTATTAAGGAGCGCCTAGATGACGCGATTTCGCTTTCTTCTCCCTTTTGCCGCCTGTCTCCTCGTCTCGGGCTCCGCCCGGGCCGACAATGAAAAGGATGCCAAGAAAGAGGTGGCGTTCGGCATTGACGTTGCCCGCCGCGGGCTCTGGCAGGAGGCGCGGTTTCGGTTCGAGCAGGCGACCACGCTGAATCCCGAGTCGGCCTCTGCTTTCAACAACCTCGGGGTCACCCTCGAACAGCAGGGCGACTTCGAGAAGGCGCGGGCGGCCTACGAGCGCGCGCTTCAACTCGAGCCCAAGAACATCTCGATTCAGCAGAACTACGATCTGTTTCGAGAGGCCGATGAGAAGAGAAACAAGAAGCTGAAGAAGGAGGCTCCCCAAAAGCCCAAGGAAACGCCCACGCCGGAAGCGATAGCTCCGGTGGGCGACGAACAGGAGGCCCGACAATGAGGACGCCTGTCCGCCTCCTGGTACTCGCGTTGGGTTCGGCGATGCTCGCTTCGGGGTGCGCCAGCGCGCTCGAGGTCCCCATTGAAACGCCCCTGAAGTCCAAACTTGATGTGTCGAAGTTCCGCCGGGTTCTGGTCGCCGGGTTTGTCACTGACCTCGTGGATGAGGGCATTGATTTGGCGCCCGAGACGGCCCGCCTTCTTCAGAACCAACTTCGCTCGGCCTCGAAGCTCCAGGTGATCGAGCCGGATCGCCCCCCTCTGAATCAGGCGCTGGCCAAGGCCTTCAAGCTGGCCGAGGACGTCCGGGTGACTCGGGAAGACCGCGACCGCTACCGGGCGGAGGGGGAGCGCATCCTTCAGGATGGCGCCTTCTGGCGGAAACTCGGCGAGGAGTACCAGAACCCGCTGATCGTGACCGGCAAGCTCGGTTTTGAA
Organism: Vicinamibacteria bacterium; assembly: GCA_031364765.1. Classification (GTDB taxonomy): domain Bacteria; phylum Acidobacteriota; class Vicinamibacteria; order Fen-336; family JAGNNV01; genus JAGNNV01. The sequence goes on along the minus strand of JANLWV010000109.1, from coordinate 25,890 downwards.
GAGCAGAATCGGTCGGGGTTTCAGCAGGAGTCGGCGCTGGTCCGCGACAACCGCGGGCGTGTGCGAGAGGTGCGGGGTAATCGATACGCTGAGCGAAAGGCCTACAACCTTTCCGCCGACTTCTCCTTCATCGACGGCGCCACCGGACGTCTGCTCCACAAGGAGCGCTTCTCCGAAGAGGTGGTTTACGGAGAAGAGCAGAAGGTTTCGCCCCTGTCTTCCTATTTCGAACTGATGGACCGTCTCCTGCCGAACTTTCTGGGGGTGATCTCGCCCCAGAAGATCCGGGGGACCCGCGTACTTCTGCCCTAGCGACGCCTTTTGAGGATAACGATGACTCAGGCCTTCATGAAACGACCGCTGCGAATCTTGTCCCTGTGGGTAATCGTGACCCTCGCTGCGCCCACGGCCTTCGCTCAATACATCCCGTACTTCGGGAAGAACAAGGTGAACTATGACAAGTTCGCCTGGCGGGTCTACAAGAGCCCTCGTTTCGAGGTTTACTACTACCCCGAGTTCGAGCAACATCTGGCTCGTCTGGTCTCGTACCTGGAGAGCAGCTACCAGCACATCTCGTCCGAATTGAAGCACGAGGTCCAGTCTTCGATCCCGGTGGTGTTCTACAAGACCCACTCGGAGTTCGAACAGACGAATCTCTTTCCCGACTTTGTGCCCGAGCAAGTCCAGGCTTTCTCAGAACCCATCCGCAATCGCATGGTCATCCCCGTGGATGGCGCTCCCGACCGGCTGCAAGGCCTGATCACTCATGAGCTCGCTCACATCTTCGAGTTCGACCTGATCCCGCGGGGCATCGTCTCGCGCGGAATTCCCCTTTGGGTGGATGAGGGTCTGGCCGACTACCTGCGCGGCGACTGGGATTCTCATGACCTGATGACGGTGCGTGATGCGGCTCTTAATGATCAGATCCCGCGCATGTCCAAGCTCGAAGTGGCGGGCGGAAGAACCGACTACAACCTTGGTCACGCCACGTTCGACTTCATCGCCGCGCGGTTTGGCAAGGAAGGAATTCGGCAGTTTCTCTACACGCTTCGGAAGAATGTCATCAGCACCTCTGAGGACAGCGTCTATCAACAGACCTTCCGGATGACGCCCAAGGAGTTTGATGAGGCGTTTGAAAAGTGGATCAAGGAACGCTTCAAGCCGTTTCGTGACCGCCAGCGACCCACGGATTACGGAGCGGAAATCTCACCGGATCCGGAGAAAACATCTTTCTCGCAGGTCTACGCCTTCGCCCCGTCTCCTTCCGGCGAAGTGGTGGCGGCGATCACGGGAAACCGGAACGACGGCGAAGCCGACATTGTCATGCTGTCGACCAAAGACGGCTCGGTGGTCAAGAACCTGACCAAGGGCTATACCGGGAAATACGAGAACGTTACCTTCCCCGGCGAGGGCTTCGTCACCGGGCGAACCATCGATTTCTCCCCCAAGGGCGACGTGGTCGCTTTTGTCGGACGAACCGGCAAGAAACGGAGCCTCTTTCTGGTGTCTCCCCTGTCGGGGGATGTGGTCAAGAAGATCTCCCTCGATCTCGACGAAGTGGAGTCGCCTTGCATCCTTCCCAACGGCAGGCAGGCGCTCATCGCGGCCACCAAGGAGGGGGTCGCCGACATCTATCTGGTCAATCTGGAAACCGGCGAGCACAAGAACCTCACTCAGGACTCTTTCTTCGACGCCAATCCGCGGATCTCGCCGGATGGGACCCTGGTCGTCTACAACCGTAGAATCAGCGGCAACTACAAGATCGTGATGTTCCCGCTCGGCAACCCCGCGCGACGGATCGACCTGACGTTTGGACCCTTTGCGGACGTCTCTCCGTACTTCTCCAGCAACGGCGCCGAAGTCTTGTACTCCTCGAATGAGGATGACGGGATCTACAACCTGAGGAGCATCGACATCAAGACCGGGGTGATCAAGCAGTTCACCGACGCCATGGGTGGGAACATGGCTCCGGCCCCGCTGAAAACCGCCCAGGGTGACCGGATCGGTTTCATCACTTATTTCAAGGGGGAGTACCAGCTCTACACGCTTGATCCGTCGGAACCCACACGGGAGGTGGAGCAGGCCACATCCACGGCGCCGAGCGAGGTGGTCGACTTCCAGCCGGATCTCACCCATCAGGTCGTGGCTGAGAACAAGCGGCGAAAACGGCTCTTCGAGGGGCTGTTCCTCGAGGGCCGGCCCCCGCTCAACGTTGGATTCACGTCGAACGGCGATTTCTTCGGGGGCTCCCAGGTGGCCCTCACTGATGTCCTCGGCGACCAGACGTTTGTGTTCACCGCGAGTTCGGTTCGCGAATACCGCAACTACGCCGCCCAATACGCCAATCTCTCATCGCGGTGGAACTGGGGCGTCACCGCTTCGGATTTCACGATCTACTATTTTTCGCCCTACCAGTACTCGTCCCTTTACACCCGCGATGGGGCGCTGACGACCGAGCGGTACACCCAGGCCATCGGTTTCGCGGTCTATCCGCTCAACAAGTTCAACCGCGTCCAACTGGCGGGGGGATACTCGCGGATCAAGACGGGCTACCCGGACCCTCAGATTCAGCAGCAGGTCATTCAGCAAGCGGGCTTCCTGGGGCAGCAGGTTCCGGTCTACAGCGGCAGCGCCATCCCTCTGAGCGTCGGCTACACCAGGGAGACCACCCGCTTCCGGGAATTTGGACCCCTGGCCGGATCGACCATGAATCTCTCCTTCGAATACTCGCCGAAGCTCGGCTCGTTCATCGCCCGGAAGACGCTTGAGTTTGACGCCCGGAAATACTTGAGGGTTGGGGGTACATCCATGCTGCTGGCCACGCGCGTCCGGGGCTTCGCTTCGAGCGGCGATCAGCCCCGACTCTTTGGCTTTGGCGGAAACATGGAGCTGCGGGGTTACAACTACCTGTCGTTCGTCGGGTCCAGGGGCTTCTTTGCCAACGCCGAGCTCCGAATACCCCTCATCAACGTGATGCTTACACCCCTCGGCCTGATGGGACCGGTACGCGGCACGGTTTTTGGCGGGGTGGGAGGCGCGCACTACCCGGATGAGCCGTTCAAGTTCTGGACCAAGGAGCCGGGTGTCTCGTTTGTGAATGATCCGCTGTTTGGTCAACCGGTCGAAGGGCGGAGGCTGGTAGATGGACGGGCCTCGTTTGGCGTGGGCATCCAGGCCTTCCTTCTCGGTCTGCCCATGCATTTTGATTGGAGCTGGCTGACCGATCTAAAAGTGCGGGCCACGTCGCCGCGATTTCAGTTCTGGATCGGATACGACTTCTAGCGGAGTTGCGGGGGCTGGCCCCGATCTCGGTCAAGGAAATCCTGGCTTAGGGTAGAATCGCGGGCTCTATTTCGGGTCTAGACGGAGGCCAACTTGGTTTACGCAATTGTCCGCTCCGGCGGAAAACAGTACCGTGCTGAACCTGGAGCGAAGCTTCAGGTGGATCGGCTTCAAAACAACGTGGGCGACAAGATCACGTTTTCGGACGTTTTGTTGGTTAGCACTGACGCGGGCGTCTCGGCCGGAAACCCGGTTTCTGGCGCTTCAGTGAGTGCTACGGTCATCGGGCAGATTCGCGACACCAAGGTGAGGGTGTTCAAGTTCAAACACCGCAAGCACTACAAGAAAACCCGGGGCCACCGTCAGTACCTTACGACCGTCCGCGTGGACGGCGTACAGGCCTAGCCGCCCGTGGTGAAAGTCAGCCTGCATTCGACGGACGCTGCATCCCGCCTGGCGGCGGTGCTGGTCGCCCGAATATTCCCGAGATTCGGGCTCCTCTCGCCTCTCCGGCCGGGCGCATCGCCCGTCTCGGTGCGAGCGCGAAGCCTGCCCTTGGGGCACGGCTGACTTTCACCACGGACTGCTAGGAGCGGAAAAGAAATGGCTACGAATAAAGGCGGCGGATCCTCCCGCAACGGGCGCGACTCCAACTCACAGAGACTCGGGGTCAAGGCGTTCGGTGGTGAACTGGTTTCTGGCGGGAGCATCATCGTGCGCCAGAAGGGCACGGGCTTCAAGCCCGGGAAGAATGCCGGACTTGCGAAGGATCACAGCGTCTTCGCCAAGGTGAGCGGCCACGTTCTTTTCGAGGATCATGGCGGACGCGGGAAGTTCATCAGCATCGTCCCGGTCGAGGCTTAAGCGCTTTCCAAAGCGCCGCAAAACCCTCAGTTGAGGGCTTAGAGCTTCCTCGGTCCAGGTTTGAATTGTGTTCGTTGACCGCGTCAAGATTTTCGTCAAAGGTGGCGATGGCGGGCGCGGCTGCGCGAGCTTCCGGCGGGAGACCTTCGTCCCCATGGGCGGCCCTGACGGCGGTACGGGTGGGGCGGGCGGCGATGTCATTCTGGTGGGCCAGGTGAACCAGAACACCCTTCTTCCCCTTCGGTTCCACACTGAATTCCGGGCGAAGCGGGGCGGTCACGGAGGCCCGGGAAACCGAACCGGGCGTGACGCCGCGCAGACGCGGATTGATGTCCCCCTCGGAACCATGGTTCGCGAAGAGGGGACCGATATCGTCATGGGCGAGGTCATCGCGGATGGCGAAGAACTTCTCATCGCCAAGGGCGGCCGGGGGGGGCGCGGGAACAAGAGCTATCTCTCGAACATGAACCGCGCGCCCCGAAACGCCGACCCGGGAGAGGCGGGAGAAGAGCGCTGGCTCTGGCTCGATCTGAAGCTTCTTGCCGATGTGGGTCTGGTGGGCCTGCCCAATGCGGGGAAGTCGACGCTGCTTTCGAAAATCTCTGCGGCCAAACCAAAGATCGCCGACTATCCCTTCACCACTCTCACTCCCGTTCTGGGCATGGCCTCCTGGGATGACTACGATTTCGTCGTGGCTGACGTGCCCGGAATCATTGAAGGGGCATCCACAGGATCGGGTCTTGGACTGGACTTTCTAAGACATATCGAACGAACGCGTGTGCTCGCACACATCATTGACGCGTCCGGGATCTCGGGTCAGGATGTCACCCAGGACTACGAGACCGTCTGTCGCGAACTCAACGCCTTTTCGCCGGCGCTCTCCTGCCGGCCACGCGTGCTCGTGGCGAGCAAACGGGACCTGGTCCGGGAAGAGGACGACCCGTTGCCGTCCCTTCAGGCCATCGCAAAAAGAGACGGCTTGGAGCTGTTCGCGGTTTCCGCCGCAACGGGCCGCGGTCTTGAAGAGCTCACGCGACATCTCGCCTCGATGCTTCAGGCCAAGCGGGAAGAGGCCTAGTACCATGCGTGTCGGTCTCCTGGGTGGTTCTTTCGATCCTGTTCACTATGGTCATCTTCGGGCCGCGCAGTGGGCGCTTGAGGCTTTCGACCTCAAGGAGGTCCGGCTGGTGCTGGCCAGGCAGTCGCCTTTCAAAGGCCCGTGTCTCGCCTCGGAAGAACACCGGCACACCATGCTGAGCCTGGCCACCCGGGACCATGAGTCGCTCGCGGTCGAAGCCTGCGAACTGGAGCGGGAAGCTCCAAGCTATACCGTGGACACGCTGCGGACCCTGACCCGTCGGTCTCCGGGCGCCCACTTCACGTTGATCCTCGGTTCGGACGCGGCCTTGGGCATGGAGAAGTGGCGCGAAATCGCGGAAGTGAGGCGGATGGCGGAGATTCGGACGCTGGGTCGGCCCGGCGACACCCCCACCGGCCCGGGTACGATTGTCTCCTTCGATGGCCTCGCAATTTCGTCGACGGATCTTCGGCATGCCGTCAAAAGCGGCCGGTCCATTCGTTATCTCACTCCCGAATCGGTGCGGCTCTACATCGACGAGAATGGCCTGTACAAGTGAACGCCATGGAGTACTGTCGAAGCGCCGCCAAGGCGGCGCTCGCAAAGCAGGCTGAGGACATCGTCGTGCTTGAACTGGCCGAGGGTTCCGGACTTGCCGACGGGTTCACCATCGCCACCGGTCGCAACCTGAGACAGGTCGTCGCCATCGTAGATGCCATCGAGGAGAAGCTGCGCCTGGAGGGTGTGAAGCCCCGACACCTGGAGGGGTATCCCCGGCGAGAGTGGATTCTGATGGATTACGGTCCGTTCGTGGTTCACGTGTTTACTCCCAAGAGTCGCGAGTTTTACGATCTCGAACGCCTGTGGGGTGGTGCTAAACGCGAAGAGGTCAAGGATTGAATCCTTCGCCTCTGATCGCAGCCTCCAAGGCGATGCGGGACATCGAGTCTTGGCTGCCGCGCGTGGCGGCAGCAATGGCGCCCGTGGTGATTGAGGGAGAGACTGGTTCGGGCAAGGGCCGCATCGCCGAGGCTCTGCACGATCTCAGTCCGCGAAGAGAAGGCCCCTACGAGGTGCTCTCCTGCGGCGCGATTGCGGAGTCGCTGGCCGATTCCGCGTTTTTCGGCCACGGTCGGGGGGCATTTACCCATGCGTTTGAAGCGCAGTGCGGACGGCTTGAACGGGCGAATGGCGGCACCCTGGTGCTGGATCACATCGAGGATTTGGCTCCGGCGATCCAGGCCAAACTCCTTCGGGCGATCGAAGACGGAAAGATCCAGCGCCTGGGCGAGAGCGTTGAGAGGCCCGTGGATGTGCGTTACGTGGCCACTTCGCGCGGTTCACTGAAGGAGGCTGTCGCCCTCGGCACCTTTCGAGACGATCTTTACCACCGGCTGTCGGTCATCACCATTCCCGTACCTCCGCTCCGGGAGCGCGTCGAAGACATCCTTCCCTTGGCCGACTTTCTCCTGGCCTCGGAACGGCGACTCCGGCGGACGCAGGCCTCGGGCTTTTCAGCCACCGCACGCCAGATCCTGGAGGGCTATTCCTGGCCGGGGAACGTGCGCGAACTGCAATCGACGATCGAGCGGGCGTCGCTGCGGCACGATGGCGGTGGGCCGCTTGAGGCCACCTCCCTGCCCCCACATCTCCTGACCGCTGATACAGTCATACGTTCGTTCCGTTCCGACCGGCCGACGCTCAAGGAGCTGGAACGGGTTTATATCCTCTGGGTGCTTGAAAACTCCGAGGGGACCAAGGCGGATGCGGCCAAAACGCTGGGGATCTCACGCAAGTCTCTTTGGGAAAAATGCAAGCGCTTTGGGATCGCCTGATCCCTCAGGCGCCCATCTTGGTGGAAAGAAAAACATTTAGGAGAGATGATCGGACATGGACACAAAGACGCTCAAGAGCTATCGGAAGCGCCTGGTCGAACAGAAGACCGACATCACCAAGGGCTACGACAAGACCCGCTCCCAGGGCAAGCAGGTCGACTCGGACGCTTCCCATGATCCGGTCGACAAGGCGGCCAATTCTTACACCAAGGAGTTCCTGTTCAGTCTGTCGAACAAGGAGCGTGATGAGATTCAGATGATCGATGACGCTATCATTCGCATCGATGAAAAGCGCTTCGGGGCGTGCGTGGTGTGTGGCGACGATGTCGAACGAAAGCGATTGGAAGCGGTTCCCTGGGCCAAGCACTGCCTGAGCTGCCAGGAGAAGATCGAAGCGGGCATTATCTAGGGAAGACGAGTCCCGGGTTGACCCTCTTCTGGACAAAAACGTGGGATGCGCTGGCGGGGGCCCTGTTCCCGACGCCCTGCGTTTCATGCGGAGAGTTGGTCGCCGCTCATGATCCGCCGCTTTGTCAAAACTGCTGGAGGGCACTTCCTCTGATCGTGGGAGCTCTTTGCCGTTGCGGGTCGCCGCTTGGGGGCTCTACTGATCAGGAGTGTGGACGCTGCCGGCGCGGCCGCTCGGTGATCTCACGGGGCGCCGCCCTGGGGGTTTATGACGGCTCGCTCCGCGATTGCGTGGTGGCCCTCAAGTACCAGGGCCGGCATCGGACGGCCGAACGCCTAGCGATCCGACTTCTCGCCAGCCCGCGGTGCCGAAACGTTCTTGAGGCCGCCGATGTCCTCGTCGGCGTTCCTCTCCACGCCGACCGGGTTCGTCACCGGGGATTCAACCAGGCTGAGCTTCTGGCCGTGGCTCTTGCGCGGGCCTGTCCCCTCTCCGTGTCGCAAGGCCTCGTCCGAACCAGGAACACGCCGTCTCAAACGCATCTTTCCGCCCGAGAGCGGCGACGCAATGTTCGGAACGCTTTCGCGGTCCGCGCCGACCCGGCGCTGCGGAACGCCACCGTGGTTGTGGTCGACGATGTCACCACGACGGGAGCCACCCTACGCGAGTGCGCCCTGACTCTGCTGGCCTACGGGGCTCGCGAAGTTCGGTCGATCACGTTAGCGCGGGCAGAATGGTCCTTTTGACGGCGGGCACTTGGGAGAAATTGATGAAACGGACGACTTTTTCGCGGCTTGGCCTTTTCCTGTTGTTGGTCCTCCTCCCGGCATCATCGTTCGCCTGGAGCGACACGGTCTATCGACTGGTGCTCCGTAAGGCGATCGATACGCTGCCGAAGGCTCAGAAGAAGTATTTCGAAGCGCACCGGTACGAGATGCCTAGTCTCATCCCCGACGAGGATCCTCCGGTCCGACCCGAGGGTCGGCGCTTTGCCCTCGACCTCCTCGGGGTTTTCCCGTTCGGCGACATTCCGCAGGATGAAGCTGCCGTGAAGGCGAAGGTCGATCCGGGCTTGGTGGGCCGGTTGCCCTTCCTGCTCCTGGAGGCCCAGGCGCGTCTTGTCGAAGCCTACAAAACCGGCGACAAAGAGAGGATTCTCGTTGAGGCGGATGCGGTAGCGATTCTGGCGGCGGACCTCAACAATCCCCTGGCGCTTTCGGCGAACTTCGATGGGCAGAAGACCGATCAACCCGGCCTCTCAAAAAGATTCACGTCGCTGCTCGCTGAAAGCATGGAGAGCCGGCTGAAGCTCCATCCCGAGGCCGCCCGTCTGCTCGAGAATCCGCGAGACTATGTCTTTGGATCGATGGTCCGGAATCACGTGTGGGTGGACAACATCCTGTATGCGGACGGTCTCGCCCATCGCGGCAAGTCAGCGTATGGCGGTCCTTACTTTGAGGCCTTTGAGCTACGGGCGGGACGCCTCCTGGGTGAGATCCTGTCGAACGCGGCCGCCGACGCTGGCAGCTTCTGGTATACCGCGTGGACCCAGGCCGGGCGCCCCGAACTGCGTTGATCCGGGGCCACTGAATTCGTCCCACCCTGGCTTCTGAGTTCACGCCCCCAACGTGTTTCCCACTCTGACCGAGCCGCGACCCGAAGACGTGATCATGGTCGCCAGGTGCCTCGAGGGCGACGGGGCGTCGTGGGAGACTCTAGTGGAGAAGCACCGCCGGCGCGTCTTCAACATCGCCTACAAATTCACCGGGCGACATGATCGGGCTGAGGACTTGTCTCAGGAGATTTTTCTCCGCATTTTTAAGAACCTTGGCAAGTTCGATAGGGCGGCGGACTTTTCAAAGTGGCTGGCTTCGGTGGCGAGAAACCACTGTATCGACAACTATCGATCGACGCGACGCGAGCAGCGAACCATGGTCGACGACGGAATAGCCTTCGATCAGGCGGTGGCCTCTTCTTCCACCGACCCGCTCCGCTCCGTAGAGGCCTCGGAAGCGAAGGAGTTCCTGCGCACGGGCCTCGCCCTTCTCCCGGAAAAGCTGCGGGAGGCCGTGGTGCTGAGAGACCTGAAGGGCCTTGCTTATGAGGAGATGGCCGTGAGACTCTCGCTTCCGGTCGGAACGATCAAGAGTCGGATCAATCGAGGCCGCGAGGAGTTGGCGAGAGTCCTCCGCGCGAAGGGACCTCGGTGACGCCCGAGTTTTTTGTTTGAAGGAGAAGACCGTGGATCTTTCGATTGAAAAGAACGGCGACGCGACGGTCATCCGCGTTCAGACCGCCCGCGTGATCTACCCGCTGCTTCCGACGCTCATCGAGAAGACGAAAGAGGCGGTGGAGCGTGGGGCGCGTTCGCTGGTTCTGGACCTGCAGGCCGTGTCATACATCGACAGCGCCACCATCGGGTGCATCATGGATATCTATCGACTGGCCAAGGACCAGGGCGGTGGGCTTCACATTCTGGCGCCTCAAGCGCGCGTGGAAACCATGCTGTCGATGGCTGGCGTTCACAAGATTGTCCCGATCTTCCGCGAGGAAGAGGAGGCCATTCGGGCCTTCGCTCAAGAAGGCGGGAAGCGATAATGGCGAAGAGGCGGGGGGTGCGGCTGTCCACCGGCCTGGAAATCCCGCTCGACGGGGACCTTCTGGCCATTATTGAGGCCCTCTATCAGGAAGTGACGCTTGGCAACATTCTCAACGCGTCCTTCGAAACGATGCGGTCGGAGATCCTGTCGCTCATCGACCAGATGAGTCCGACCGATCGCCGGACCTATCTGGCGGAGTCGCTTTTTCTGAACTCCGTCACCTACGAAAACGAACTGTTGTCGGCCTATGTTCGACGGCTTGGTTCGAAGGCGCCTTCCGCAACGCGCCCGGGCAAGCCCACCCCGGCAAGGGCTTCCAGGAAGAAAACGCCCTGAATTCGCGCGCCCGGCCCGAAGGGCTTAGTTCGACGCGACGGCCGCCTGCTTCGCCTTCTCGGCGAGTTCGGCGTCTTGCTGCTTCTTGAGCTCGATGGCTTTTTTCTGAAGGACCTGCGCCTCTTCCATGAGGCTGTTGCGGGTGGCCGGGTTTCTGGTCAGCTTGGCTTGCTCGCGGAGAAGCAGGCCCTTGTAGACCAGAGCCTCCACGAAGTCGGCCTTGATTGAGAGCGCCTTGTTCACATACTCCATACCCTCGTCCACCAGGGCCTTCTTGCGGACTTCATCGAGAAGCCCCCCGCGGTAGCTCTTGTCCCAATAGAAGGTCGCCACGGTGTAGTAGCCCTTGGGATCGTTCGGATCCATTTCCGCGCATAACTTCAGTTGGTTCACGGCGTCCTCAAAGCGACCGATGCCGTTTTGGCCATCGGTGATCGGCACGCCCTTCTCGTCCCAGAGCGTCTTGTTGTAGAAAGTGGCGAGAGCCCCACAAGCCTTTGGGTCCTTGGGAGCCACCTCTAGGGCCGCCTTCCGGTAGGCGGCTTCGGCCTCGTTCACCTTGCCGAACTTCTCGTATAGGTTCGCCATGGCGAAGAGGTTCTGGAGATTGCTCGGATCGGAACCGGTGAGATCGCTGGCGTACTTCAGTGACTTATCGAAGTCGCGGTAGGGATCATCGGCATAGATTCCGATCAGGGCCGAAAGGGCGTTCTTCCTGAGGATGGGATATTTCTGATCGTCGGGCGAGGGCTGGGCCGCGAGGACTATCTGGTAGTTCCTGATCGCCTCTTCCAGGTTCCCCTTCGTCTCGTCCTTCCCCGGCACGAAAAGCTGGTGGTAGGAGCTTCCGAGATAGAAGGTCCCTTCGACGTTCCCGGGATCCCTGGCAAGAACGACCTTGTACTGGTCGATCGCTTTTCGGAAGCTGTCGTCCTTGTAGAGCCGATGTCCCTCGCGAAGAGCCGCCTGCGCCCGAACTCGCGCGCAATTCTGGACGGAAATCGCAAGGAGAACAACCGCCACGGTCCGAATCGCGTGCCTCATTTTGGTCTCTTTCAAGGGCTGGTCCTCGCGCGACCCTTTCTGGGGGGCGGTGAGTGGTTTGGGGGCTTCGTTCTCCAAGACGGTGACCGGTCGTGTGAAGACGTTCGGTCCGTCGGAGGATGGATCAATCTAAATGAAGAAGGCAGTGCAGAGTCTCACCGAATTGTAGGGCAGAGGTCGAAGTTCCGTCAATGATTCGTGGGTTTCGCGCGTCTCTTGTCTGGCGGGGCCAGGCAATGTATCTTAGGTTCCTGATCGGTGACAAGCACAGGGTTGCCAAAATGCAACTAAACAATGCGCGGTTGTTCCGTTGACAGTATTTCGTCGGGTGTCTAGAATCGCGGACTCATTCGAAGAGAACCGTTTTCGGAAAACTTGGTTCTTCATTGACCTCATCCACCTTCGAAACGTCTCTTGATTGCTATATAAGACAAGAGCGAGGTGACCGATGGAAAGAAAACTTTTCTCAGACTTAGTGGAATCGGATGGCAAAAGCCACGGGACCAAGCGCAACCTCGTCTTTTCTGTTTCTTTGGCCATTCACGTGATCGGTCTTCTGGCGGTAGTGATCGTTCCCCTGCTTCAGGCTCAGCCGCTTCCCGAACCCGCAGACGCCATCAAGGCTTTCTTCGTTGAACCCGCGGCGCCCCCGCCCCCCCCGCCTCCCCCGCCTCCGCCTCCCAAAGCCCCGCCGAAAGTTGCGCCAGCGCCGATGCAGGAAGTCAAGTTCGAAGTCCCCAAAGAAGTGCCGCAGGAAATCAAACCGTCGTCAGGTATCGATCTGGGTGGGGGTGGTGTGGAAGGCGGCGTCGCGGGTGGCGTCGCGGGCGGCATCGTCGGTGGCCTCCCAGCCGAGCCGCCTCCGGTTCAGGCGGTCCGGGTCGGCGGCAATATCAAGGAGCCGACCAAGGTCAAAAACGTTACCCCTGTGTATCCCGACATTGCCAAGCAGGCGAGGGTTCAGGGCATCGTTATTCTCGAATGCACGATCAGTCCCCAGGGGCGCGTCACCGATGTCAAGGTCCTGCGTGGCATTCCCCTCCTCGATCAAGCCGGTATCGATGCGGTCAAGCAGTGGCAGTACACTCCAACGCTCCTGAATGGCGTGCCGGTTCCCGTCATCATGACGGTGACGGTGAATTTCAGGCTCAACTAGCCCCACTCTCTCTTTTCCACGGCGCAAACGCCTCTCAATAAACGACCTTTAGGAGTCTCAAAAAATGCAATTCGATATCGGGCATCTCTTGTCCACCATGAGCTCGGTTGCGCTCGGTGTTGTCCTCTGCCTGCTCATCATGTCCATCTGGTCCGTCGCGATCATCTTCGACCGCTGGAAGCTGTATAAGGCCGCCCGGGAGCAGTCGAGGAAGTACGCGGCCGACGTGGCCCGTCTCCTGAAGGCAGGAAAGTTGAAGGAAGCGATAGATCTTTCCGGGTCGGTCGCGGTGAAGTCCTCCCACCTGGCCAAGGTATCGCTGGCCGGCCTTCAGGAATGGCAGTTCCAGGGCGCCACGGGTGAGACCGACAAGGACGCGGCGATGGAAGCGGCAAAGCGCGCCATGCAGCGAGCGGCCGCGATCAATCTGGCCGATCTCAAGAAGGGTCTCGCCTTCCTCGCAACCACCGGCGCCACCGCGCCCTTTGTCGGCCTGTTTGGAACGACCATCGGCATCATCAACGCCTTCGCCGGCATGTCCCTGACGGGCTCGGGCGGCATCGGTGCTATCGCTGGCGGCATCTCGGAAGCCCTCGTCACCACGGCTCTTGGTCTTCTCGTCGCCATCATCGCGGTCTGGGCCTACAACTATTTCTCCGGCCAGGTGGACGGTTTCACGGTCGAGATGGACAATTCCGGCACGGAGTTGCTCGATTTCGTAAAAAGGATCAACTAGCCCTCGCCTGAGCGCCCCTGGACCTGACCGCCCGGCAATCGGCGGCCATCGACCTCGGGCGGTCCGGCTTCTCGTGAAATCTACGGAGGCTTACCCACACCATGTCGATGGCAGTCGGCGAAAAGAAAGGCGGGGCGATCGCGGACATCAACGTGACGCCCATGGCCGACATCATGATCGTGCTCCTGATCATTTTCATGGTGATCACGCCCTTGATCACCAAGGGCATCGATGTCGAGCTTCCCAAGGCCGCGAACATCAGTGAGCGCAAGGACGACCCCGACAACATCATGATCGGGTTTACGAGAAACTTCACCATCTTCTTCAAGGGCGTCCGGCTGGAGATGGGCTCGTACGAAAAAGACCGGGTGGAGCTCGGGGAACGCTTGAAAGAAGCTCTTAAAGAGCGCGGGGACACGGACAAGCTGGCGTTTTTGAAGGCGGACATCAACATCGAGTACGGCGAAGTGATGAAGATCATGAATGTCTTGCGAGAAGCCGGCATCGAAGAGATCGCGCTCATTTCCGAACCCAAGGTGGAGGGCTAAGGCGTTGGCGCAAGCTCCGGCGAAAAAAAGGAAGCACGAAGACGCGCGTCACGGGACGAGCCCGGCGACCCTTTCGGAAATCAACATCACTCCCATGATCGATATCCTGCTGGTGTTGCTCATTATCTTCATGCTGGTGACGCCGACCGCTCAGAAGGGCGTCGATATTGCCCTCCCCAAGGACAGCAAAGCCGACCAGCCGCCGCCGCCGCCCGGCTCGGTGCTGGTCATGGAAATTAGCGAAAGCGGCTCAATCTCCATCAACAAAACCCCGGTAGCGAGCCTTGCGGAGTTGGATCAGAAGCTCAAGGATCTCTACCAGACTCGCAGCGACAAAACCCTGTTCGTGAAAGGGGATACGAAGTCGCTCTATGGCAAGGTCGTTGAGGCGATGGACATTGCCCGCGGCGCGGGCGTCGAACGCGTGGGAATCATCTCCGACTTGGGTGCGGCTGCGGCCACCACACCGCCCCAGTAGAGGGCGAACTCCGAAAGAGAATCAAAGGAAAGCCCGCCGGGTTCGGCGGGCCTTTCTTTTGCGCAGCTGCCTCGTTCCCTTGTCGATCAGGCCGAAGCGATCGCGTGGTCGAACCCGGAGATGTGGGATGTCCCGGTTTCGATGGTCCAGGCAGCGTGATCGCGAAGCAATGCGCGCACAAGCTCGGCATGAAGGGCATGGCCGGCACACTGCGCGACGACCCGACCGCGAAGACGGAAGCCCAACAAGGCGAGGTCGCCCACAACATCGAGCGCTTTGTGGCGCACAAACTCATCTTTCATTCGGGGGCTGGACAGGAAACCGTCGTCGCCGATCACCACGGCATTGTCGCGGGAGCCGCCCAGCGCCAGGCCGCGCGCGCGCATAGCTTCGACATCCTTCAAGAAGCAAAAAGTCCTCGCGGAGGACAGTTCGTTTCGGAAACTCTCCTCAGTGACGTCGAGGACGACACGTTGCCGCCCCACCAGGGCATGCTTGAAGTCGATGGAGTAGTCAACCTCGAAGGTCTCGCAGGGTTCGACCAGAATGAAGCGGTCATCGTTCGGGGTTCCCACGCGAACCGCCTGACGGACCACCAGGGTGCTCTGGTGGGCCGCTAGATGCTTGACCCCGGCTTCGTCGATAAGGTGAAGGAACATTCGCGATGAACCGTCGAAAACCGGAACCTCGGGGCCATTGATTTCGACCCGAACGTTGTCAACTCCGGTTGCGTAAAGTGCCGCAAGGAGGTGCTCGACGGTCAACACCTGAACGCCCTCGCGGCTCAAGGACATCGCGAGCTCCTGCTGCGCCACCCACTCGATCCGGGCTGGAACCCCCCGGCTCTCAAGGTCGGTTCGCACGAAGACGATCCCGGTATTTGCGGCAGCCGGCAAAAGCCGAAGCGAAACCAGTCGGCCGGAATGCAGGCCGACGCCTCGGGTTTCGACTGTTCTTTGGAGGGTGCGTTGGCGCACAGTTAGGGCTTGGCGTTGCAATTGCTGTTCCTCCGAATGGGACCCCTGTGGTTTCCAGTAAACATTTCATTATCAATCATTTATGATTGCATCGTCGCCACGGCCCGGTGTGGCGCCTCGACCACTTTGGACAACTCTTACAGTGTCTCTTCGGCCACGGGCAGGTACTGTGGGACACACGCCCTTAAATCACTCTCTCTGTGGTACATTCATCGGTCCCGCTTGACCGTTTCTCGTCCATGGAAACAAACGGGTTTCTTGCTAGTTTCACCTGTTTCCCAAGTCCAGAAAGAGGCCGTAAAACCATGTCTAAGAAGCCGCTCGCGGATGATCGCCGAAGAGAACTCGCCACCGAGGCCTTTGCAAAAGTTGTTCGCGCCGCCTTCAAGGGCGAGACCGACAAGGCCAAAGATTCGCTAGCCCTCATCGAGACTCAATTTGCGGATGAGATCGACATCCTGGATCGGGCGCGTCGTTTCGCGGCCATGACTCTGACCAAGGACACACGAGGCGCTGGCCGGCCCAAAAACTCTGCGGAACGCCTCCTCGCCGGCATTATTTCTCTCAACGCTGGCGATCTCGACGCGGCCGAAAAGGACCTCGGGGTCCTTCTTGCCGATGAGCCGAAGAACGCCGACGCGCACTACACGCTTGCGGTGGTTCGGGCCCGCAGGGAGAAGGTGGAAGACGCGCTTATCTCGCTGAAGACCGCTTGCTCGTTGTCCGCGGAGCGACGAGCGCAGGCACCTCTCGACAGCGAGTTTGCTGCGCTTCTGGGAAACCCGGCCTTCGACGCCCTGACCGCGGCCTAAGCCGCAGAAGCCGCCGACGGACCTCCGCTACTCGTCCTGACCGCTCATGACACCAGCGCTCCGGGCGATTGTGCTGGCCGCCGGGAAGGGCACGCGAATGAACTCGGCAAGACCCAAGATCCTTCACGAAGCTGCAGGCTGGCCGCTCCTCCGCTACGTGCTGGACGTTTGCGTCGAGCTCGGGGCACAGACGGTGGTCGTCGTAGGACACCAGGCCGCCGCGGTTCGGGCTGCGTGCTCCGAAAGCGCCGTCCTCGCCTTCGTCACCCAGGAGCCACAACTCGGCACCGGGCACGCGGTTCAGATCGCCTTAAAAGAAAAGCCGGTTCTTCCGGGGGTTCCGGTCCTCGTCTTGGCCGGAGATGTTCCTCTCCTGCGCGCCGAAACACTGCGCGCCCTTTGCTCGCTGCGTCAGAATGCCGGCGCCGCGGCGGCGCTGATCTCGTTTCGAACGTCCTCGCCCGGATCTTACGGGCGCATTGTCCGGGATGAGGGTGGTCGGGTCGTGCGCATTGTCGAAGCCAAAGACGCCACACCGAAAGAGCTCTCGATCGATGAGGTGAACGCGAGCCTGTATGTGTTTGATGGGGACCGGCTGGGCGAGACCCTTCGTAATCTGCGGTCGAACAATACGCAGGGCGAGTTCTATCTCACGGACGTTGTGGGCTTGATGGTCGCGGCCGGGGAGCGGGTTGAGACCCTCGTGGTGGACGATCCCACCGAGACGACAGGGGTGAACACGACCACGGACCTTGCGGCGGTGGAGAAGGAGATCTACGCGCGGCGAGCGATCGGTTTGGTTTCAGCCGGCGTCTCAATCGAGCGGCCCGACACGGTGCTGATCGGACCCGTGGTGCGTATCGCTGCGGGGGCGCGGATCCGGGCCTTCACCATTCTGGAGGGATCCACGCGCATCGGGGCGGGCGCGGTGGTGGGGCCCTTCTGCCGGATAGAGGATTCAGAGATCGGTTCGGGCGCAACCATCCTGGACTCCTGTTTGATCCGAGGCTCCACGATCGGAGCCGGCGCTTCGGTCGGACCCTTCGCGCACGTCCGGCCGGAGTCAAACGTCGGAGAGAACGCCAAGGTCGGGAACTTCGTGGAACTCAAGAAGACGAGTCTAGGTGCGGGCTCGAAGGCCCCGCATCTCTCCTACCTTGGCGATGCGACGATCGGCACGAAAGCGAACATCGGCGCGGGCACAATCACCTGCAACTACGATGGTGTCGTGAAGAGTCCGACCACGATTGACGATGGCGCTTTTGTGGGAAGCAACTCGACTCTGGTGGCGCCGGTCAAGGTCGGTCGCGGGGCCTACATCGCGGCGGGGAGTGTGATCACCAAGGATGTGCCGGATGAGGCGCTTGGCATCGGACGAGCGCGGCAAGAGAACAAGGCCGGGTGGGCGAGCCGCCGGGCGAAGAAGCACTGAGCAGGACGCCCGGAAAAACCTATGTGTGGCATTGTGGGGTACGTGGGTCCGAGGAATGCAACCCCCATTTTGGTCGACGGCTTGAGAAGGCTTGAGTATCGGGGTTACGACTCTGCGGGCATCGCGGTCATTTCGGACGGACGGATCGAGCGGCGAAGGGCCGCGGGCAAGCTGCGCAATCTGGAGGCCGTTCTCGAGTCGAAGCCGGTCTCCGGCCCCATCGGCCTCGGACACACGCGCTGGGCGACGCATGGTCGGCCGAGCGAGGAGAACGCTCATCCCCATTCTGACGCCTCGGGACGCCTGGTCGCCGTGCACAATGGAATCATTGAAAACTACCTCGAACTCAAGGAGCGGCTGGCCGCGACCGGCGTTGTCTTCGAGACGGAAACCGATACCGAGGTTGTGGCGCACCTGGTCGCCTCCCACTACGAAGGGTCGCTTGAGCGCGCCACCGCTCGCGCGGCCGGGGAGTTGCGCGGCATCTACTCTCTTGTCCTGATGCACCTGAACGAGCCCAACCGTCTCGTGGCCACCAGGCTCGGTCCGCCCCTCGTGATCGGAATTGGCGAGGGTGAGCGCTTCTTCGCCTCGGATGTTCAAGCGCTTCTGGCCCACACACGACGATTTGTGTTCGTCCCGGAGCGCACCGTAGCCGTCATTGAGGCTGACTCCATTCGTATCGTCGACGCACAGGGCCAGGCCGAACCCTTCAAGGAGGAGACGATCTTGTGGGACCCGGTCCAGGCGGAACGGGGCGGCTTCCGGCATTTCATGCTCAAGGAGATCCATGAACAACCGCGCGCCGTGCGAGACACCTTGCTCGGCCGGATGAGCCTCGACACCGGGGATGTGCGCCTTGAGGAGATCGGAGCGGTCGGGCTCGACGCCATTGAGAAGGCTGAACGCATCCAGTTCATTGCCTGCGGCACGAGCTGGCACGCGGGTTTGATCGGGCAGTTCTTCATGGAACAGCTGGCCGGCGTGCCCGCGAGCACCGACTATGCGAGCGAGTTCCGGTATCGCGATCCGGTCGTTTCCAAGGGGACCCTCGTGGTGGCGATCAGCCAGAGCGGCGAGACCGCAGACACGCTCGCGGCCATGCGCGAGGCGCGCTCGCGGGGCGCCTCGATTCTGGCCATCACCAATGTGGCCGGGTCGCAGGCGACGCGCGAGGCGGACGGCTTCTTGTTGACGCACGCGGGCCCGGAAGTCGGTGTCGCCTCCACCAAGGCGTTCACCGCCCAGGTGGCGGCCATCGCGCTTCTCGCAATTTTTCTCGGTCGGCGAAAAGGCGCCCTGTCGGCAGCGGCGGGGCGAAACCTGCTCGCCTCGCTGGCGCGCGTGCCCCAACTCATGGATCACGCCCTTTCCTGCGAAAGCCTCGTCGCCGAGATGTCGCGGGGCTTGTTCAAGGCCTCGGACTTTCTGTTTCTGGGCCGCGGCGTTCAGTACCCGATCGCGCTCGAGGGGGCGCTCAAGCTCAAAGAGATCTCATACATACACGCCGAGGGCTATCCGGCCGGCGAGATGAAACACGGGCCCATCGCCCTCATTGACGAGTCCCTTCCGGTGGTGGCGCTGATTCCACGTGGACGGGGCTATGAAAAGATTCTCTCCAACGTGCAGGAAGTGAAGGCGCGAGGCGGACGCGTGATCGCGGTCATCAATGCCGGAGACGATCAGGTCCGCAAGATTCTCGGCAAGGACGATCTCGTGATCGAAGTACCCGGCGTGGAGATCAACGTTTTGGGCGTGAGCGAGATCTTTTCACCCTTCGTGACCGTGATTCCGTTGCAGCTCCTTGCCTATCACGTGGCCCTACGGGCCGGTCGTGATGTGGACCAGCCGCGAAACCTCGCAAAGTCCGTGACCGTCGAGTAAGTCCAAATCGATTCTTTGACCTCTCTTTCGCTCAGCGCCGAGCAGGTCGCGGCCGTCCGCGCGGCCCACGGCCCGACGCTCGTTCTGGCCGGCGCGGGCAGCGGGAAAACGCGGGTCATCACCGAACGCGTCTCGTTCCTTGTTTCGGAACTGGGGACCGATCCCCGAGAGATCCTGGCCGTCACTTTCACGAACAAGGCCGCCGATGAGATGCGGCGACGCATCGAGGAGCGTTTGGGTCCGGTGGCGAGATCGGCCTGGATCATGACCTTCCACTCCCTGTGTGTGCGGATCCTGCGCCGACATCCCGAAGACGCCGGGTTGTCTCGAAACTTTGTTATCTATGATCAGGATGAATCTCTCGGTCTAGTCAAGCGAGCCATTGCCTCTGCCTCGCTCTCCGACAAGACCCATGCGCCGCGTCGGATCCTCTCTCTCCTGTCGATGCAGAAAAACGGGCGACCGTATTCGGAGGCCGATCTTCGGGACTATCGGATCGAGGTCTTGAACGAGCTTTTGGCGCGGTATAACGCGGGACTCCGGGCCGCAAAAGCGGTGGACTTCGACGACCTTCTCGCCCTCGTTGCTCGACTGCTCGAAGAGAGTGACGTCCTGGAACGGGACCCGCGGCTCGCCTTCCGATACATCCTCGTGGACGAGTATCAGGACACGAATCGCCTTCAGTATCGAATTGTGCGAGCCCTCGCGGCGACCCACAAAAACATCACCGTGGTGGGCGATGAGGATCAGTCGATCTACTCCTGGAGGGGTGCGGACATCCGGAACATCCTGGAGTTTGAGCAGGATTTCCCGGGGGCGTCGATTCTCCGCCTTGAAGAGAATTACAGGTCCACCCAGGCCATACTCGACGCCGCCGCCGGCCTCGTGGGCAGGAACGAGAATCGGATCGGCAAAATCCTGAAGGCGATGCGCCCGGGCGGGCGGCCCGTCGAAAACCTGGTGGCGCGCGACGAGTACGAAGAGGCCCTGAAGATCGCTGCCGACATTGAGAGGAACGGCAAGGGTCTTCGGATCGCATGCCTGTATCGAATGAATGCCCAGAGCCGGGCCATCGAGGAGGCGTTTGCGGCAGCGCGAATCCGATATCAGGTCGTCGGTGCGGTCGGCTTCTACGCCCGTCGCGAGATCCGAGACATCGTCTCCTATCTGCGGATGGTCCTCAATGCAGACGACGATTCGGCGTTTCGCCGCGTGGTCAATGTTCCGCCTCGCGGTGTGGGTGAGCAGACCTTGGGCGCCATCAGCATCGCCGCCGAACGCCGCGGTGTCTCTCTGTGGGGAGGCCTCAAAGACGTGCTCTCGTCCGAAGCCCTACCGTCGAGAGCGCGTGCTGCTCTCTCACGGTTCGTCGCCCTGGTCGCTTCGCTCAAGGATCTTCAGGCAACGCTCGGCCCCGGCGCACTTGTGGATGCGATCATTGAGAAGACGAGCTACGAAGCGCTCATTGACGAGGAGCCTTCCCCGACCCGGGAGGATCGGCTCCAGAACCTGAAAGAGCTTCGGACGGCGGCCACCGACTTCGAGGAGCGGGAGGGTCTCGGCCTGCGTGAGTTTCTGGACCGAACCTTCCTGCTGGCCGACGCGGACTCCATCCGCGACGACGCTCCGGTTCTAATAATGACGCTCCATGCGGCAAAGGGGCTGGAGTTCGATACCGTCTTCCTGGTTGGCATGGAAGAAGGGCTGATTCCGCACATGCGGGCGGTTCAGGATCCCGGCCAGATGGAAGAGGAGCGGCGCCTGTGCTACGTGGGCATGACCCGGGCACAAAATCGTCTGGTTCTGACCCGCGCCCGCGAGCGCTCCTACTTCGGAGATCGTCGGATCACGCTCCCCAGCCGGTTTCTGTCTGAGATCCCCCCCGAATGTTTCGACGGTCCCGCTGGGGGTCCGCGGGCGCGATCTGCCTCGTTTCTTTCGGAGGCCGACCGGGGGCAGGGCGTGGACGCGGCGCGGACTCCGCGTTTTCGACCAGGACAGAGTGTGAGACACGATCGCTTTGGCTACGGGACCGTCCTTCGTGTCGAGGGGGCGGGTGAGGACGCCAAGCTGACCGTTTCATTCCCCGGTCATGGAGCCATGAGACTGCTCGCCAAGTTCGCGGGTCTGATACCGGCGTAGCACGACCTTCGGGAAGGCCCCGAGCCCCTGGGAGCGACAGCCTGCGACGCAGGCTATTGGGGTGTGATCGACTGAATGAGCCAGCGACTGGTCACTTTTGTTGCCTGGCCCCTGGGCGCGACATCGTACTTACGGAGCTGAATCGTGTAGGACTTGACGCCTCCGCCACCTTCGACTTCGACTTCGACGGTAGCGGTCTTGGTCACGAGATCGCCAGCCAGCGCGTCTGCATCACCGGGCTGATGGGTGGACATCGTGACGAGGCGTTTTTCCCGATCGTAGGCCTGTTTCGCGTCGGCCGCCTTCGCTTTCAGTTCCTTGTCCATATCATTGAACTTCTTCCAGTCTTCCGCTGTTTTCTGGAGATTCTTCGGCACCGCCGCGCCGTTCTCAACCAGCGGCTTGACCTTGTCGACTTCGAGGGGGTGCGCGTTGAAATAAGCACTGGCGTCCTTCTTGTTTTGTGCCTCGGCCTCCTCTGCGGTTTTCAGAGCCGTCGCCAAAGAGGCGAGGGGAGCGGGAACGCGCTGTTCCTCACCTACGCTCGTGACCTTCCAGCTCTTGACCTCCTGGTCAAACTGGACAATCGAGAAGCTTGAGACCGTCTGGTTGTCCTTCGCCTTGGTGGCGCTAAAGAAGTTGTCGATCACCTGGCCTTCCTGGCTGCCGCAGGCGATGGTAAATGCGGCGAGAGCCGTTGCCGCGGTGAAACCGACATAGGAATGTTTCATGATTCGCTCCCTGGCGTTTCTGTTGGGGCCTCGTCCGCGGCCGTGTCACTTGTTTCCGCGCTCTCGTCCTTCTCGGCGAGACGGGCGATAGAGACCAACTGGTCGCCATCGTCGGTCTGGATCAGGCGCACGCCCTGCGTGTTCCGACCCATCGTCGAGATCTCGGTAGACCGCGTACGGATGATCATACCCTTGCCGGTGATAAGCATGACGCCCTCGTCGCCGCGGATGAACTTGACTCCGATGACCGCGCCGTTTCGGCCTTCGGTCTTGATGTTGATGATGCCCTTGCCGCCACGGCCTTGGATTCGATGTTCCTCGATGGGCGTGCATTTTCCGTAGCCGTTCTCGCAGACGGTCAGGACGCGACCCGACTCGAGGACCACCTCGAGTGACACGACGGTGTCGCCTTCGTCAAGGTCGATGCCCTTGACGCCGTAGGCCGTCCTTCCCATGGGGCGGACATCCGTTTCCTCAAACCGGATGGCCATGCCTCCACGGGTGCTCAGGAGCAACTGGTCGGTTCCGGTGGTCTGCATGGCGTCAATCAGGGCATCGTCCTCTTCCACCGAGAGGGCGATGATGCCGCCGGGGCGCGGATTGGAGAATGACGCGAGGTGGGTCTTCTTGATCACGCCCTTGCGCGTGGCGAGGACGATATATCCCTTGGTGTTGAAGTCCCGACAGGCGACGAAGGCCGCGATCTTTTCCCCGTCCTGGAGTCGGACGAGGTTTACCGCCGCCTTGCCCTTGGCCTGGGGACCCACGTCTGGGATCTCGTGGACCTTGAGCCAGTAGAGACGTCCGCGGTTGGTGAAGATCAGAATGTAGGAGTGGGTCGAGGCCACAAACAGGTTCTCGACAAAATCCTCCTCCTTGGTCTTCATCCCCACCCGACCGCGGCCACCGCGGCGTTGACTCCGGTACAACGCCATGGGCGTGCGCTTGATGTAGCCGTCATGGGTGATCGAAATGGCCACGTCTTCGTCGGCAATGGTGTCTTCGATTGAGATGTCGTCGGGCGCATCCATCAGCTCGGTCCGGCGAGGGTCACCGTGGGTTTCCTTGAGACCCTTCAGTTCCGAAACCACAATGATGTCGATCTCGCTCCGGCTGCCAAGAATGGCCTTCAGTCGCGAGATGGTCGCCTCGATCTCCATGAGCTCGTTCAGGATCTTCTGCCGTTCGAGACCAGTCAGTCGCTGCAACTGCAGCTCGAGAATCGCGACCGCCTGAATCTCCGAAAGCGCGAAGCGCTCGATGAGCTGGGTGCGCGCCTCTGGTGGCGCCGGCGCGCTTCGGATGAGTGTGATCACCGCATCGAGGTTGTCGAGGGCGATGACGTAGCCGCGCAGGGTGTGGGCGCGGGCTTCGGCTTTTCGGAGTTCAAACTCTATGCGCCGCCGGACGACCTCGCGGCGGAATCCGATGAAGTAATCGCACGCCTCGAGGAGGGAGAGCACCCGCGGCCGCTTGTGAACAATGGCGAGGAGAATGATTCCGAAGGTGTCCTGCAGCTGGGTCTGCTTGTAGAGCTGATTCAGGATGACTTGGGCCGATTCGCCCTTGCGAATGTCGACGACCATCCGCATTCCGCGACGGTCGCTTTCGTCGCGGACATCTGTAATCCCTTCGATCTTCTTCTCGCGCCAGAGCTCGGCGATATTGGCGATGACCCGCGCCTTGTTGACCTGGAAGGGGATCTCGGTGACGACGATCGCTTCCTTGTCGCCTTTGCGCTTCTCGATTTCGGCGCGAGCCCGCATGGTCACCGAGCCCCGGCCCGTCCGATAGGCCTGCCTGATTCCGCTCCTGCCCAGGATGAACCCGCCGGTCGGGAAGTCCGGACCGGTCACGCGTTCGAGCAGGCCATCAGTGCGCTCGTCGGTCGAGAGCGTCTGGTTCTCAACCAGATAAACCAGGCCGTCCACAATCTCCCCGAGGTTGTGGGGCGGGATGTTCGTGGCCATGCCCACAGCTATGCCCGACGACCCATTGACCAGAAGTGCGGGGAGAACGGTGGGCAGGACGGTGGGCTCCTCGAGCCGGTCGTCGTAGTTGGGTTGGAACTCGACGGTTTCCTTGTCGAGGTCGGCCATCATAGTGGTGGCGATCTTGGTCAGTCGGGCTTCGGTGTACCGCATGGCCGCGGGGCGGTCTCCGTCCACCGACCCGAAGTTTCCCTGGCCCTCGATCAAAAGGGCGCGCATATTGAACGCCTGCGCCATGCGCACGAGCGTGTCGTAGACGGGGGCGTCGCCGTGCGGGTGGTACTTGCCCATGACGTCGCCGACGATGCCGGCGCTCTTCCGGAAGGGCTTTCCCGGAACGAGGCCCATCTCGTGCATGGTGTAGAGCACACGCCGGTTTGCCGGCTTCATGCCGTCGCGCACATCCGGCAGGGCGCGACCGATGATCACCGACATGGCGTAGTCCATGTAGGACTGCTTCATCTCGTCGGCGATGTTGACGGGGATGGTGACGAGGGCGTAATCGTTCTGGGTCATCTTGCTTCGGGCGGTCCGGTTTTTCTAAACGTCGAGGTTGCGGACGTTGAGGGCGTTCTCTTCAATGAAGAGGCGGCGCGGCTCGACGGCATCGCCCATGAGGGTCGAGAACATGTTCTCGGCCACTTCTTCGTCCTCAAGGCGCACCTGCACCAGCGTCCGTTGCGTGGGGTCCATAGTGGTTTCCCAGAGTTCCTCGGGGTTCATTTCTCCAAGGCCCTTGTAGCGCTGGATCTGAAGGCCTTTGCGGCCCTCGTCCATGAGCTTCGCGACCAACGCGTCGCGCGAAAAAACTTTGTCTGTGGCACTGCCCGTGTGGATCTCGAACGGCGGTTGATCGAACTCCTTCACGTCCTCGAAGGCCGAAAACAGGGCCTTGTACTCTGGTGTCGCGACAAAGTCGGCGCCGGCGGTGGAACGACGCGGCGGTGAAACGCTCTTGTCCTCGTACGCGAGCTCATACCCTGCCCCGCCCTCGAGCGCTTCAACGCTGATCTCGTCACCGCCGTCGCGATGGGGCTGAATCGCGGCCTGAAGGACGGTCTTGTCCTGGAAGAACTTCGCTTCGCGGGCTCCCTGGCGAACCAGAATGTCGGCGAGTTTCCGGGAGATGCCCCGGCGCTCGATTCTTGAGAGCATCTTCGCGACGCCGGTCAGTCGTTCGACGAAGCGTCGAACCTTGGCGGGTTCGACGGTGGCTCCGGTGGCATTGGAGATCGTGCGCCCCTCGAGGGCGCGGTCGAGAAGGTAGCAATCGAGCGCCGGCTCATCCTTGAG
Source organism: Vicinamibacteria bacterium (assembly GCA_031364765.1). Lineage (GTDB taxonomy): Bacteria > Acidobacteriota > Vicinamibacteria > Fen-336 > JAGNNV01 > JAGNNV01. The sequence goes on along the minus strand of JANLWV010000109.1, from coordinate 262 downwards.
ATAGCGCCCGCTTTTGCCGTGTTTTGCCTTGAAAAGCGGGGGTTGCGCGATGAAAAGGTGGCCACGCTCGATGAGTTCCTTCATTTGACGGTAGAAGAAGGTGAGCAGCAGGGTTCGAATGTGGCTTCCGTCGACATCGGCGTCGCACATGAGAATGATCCGGTGATAGCGGAGCTTCGTCACGTCGAAGTCGTCGGCGCCCACGCCGGTTCCAAGGGCAGCAATGATGTTGCGTATTTCCTCGAAAGCGAGGGTCTTCTCC
>JANLWV010000061.1:0-8940 GCA_031364765.1 Vicinamibacteria bacterium | reverse complement strand
ACCAGAATCTGGCCGCCGAAATTCCGGCCGTACTCGGCCGAGTAGCTGTTCGTCTCAACCCGGAACTCGCGGACCGTCTCGGTTCCAAGAGTCGTGCCTGCAGCACTCCCGGCCGGACCGTTGGTGAAGTCGTTCAGGAGAGTCCCGTCCAGGAGATAAACATTGGACCGCGGATCGAGACCGTTGATCGAAGCGCCCACGCCGTGCGCCACCACCGAACCTCCATCGCGATGCGAGAAAGCCACCACACCCGGCTGCAGGAAAGCGAGGTCGGTGTAGTTCCGGCCATTCAGAGGCAGGTCCTTGATCTCCTGTTCACCCACCAGGAACGAAAGTTCGCCGGTCCCGGTCTGGACCTTGGATCCTTCCGCCACGACAGTCACCTCCTCGGTTCGCACCCCTGGCTCAAGGACGAGGTTCACCACCGAAGGCACACCGAGCACCACCGGGACATCGGGCTTCACCGCGGGCTTGAAACCGTCGAGGCTCGCCCGGACCTCAAAGCGGCCGAGAGGCAGAACCGGCATCACGAAACGCCCGTTGGCGCCCGAGACCACTTCCCGAATGAGACCCGTTTCCAGATGCCGCGCGACCACGGCCACACCCTCCAGCGCTGCTCCTGAGATATCCCGCAGCGTGCCTTCGATGGAACTCGAGGTGGCCTGGGCGCGGGCCCAAGAGGCGGTCAGCAAGAGCAGACCGAGGGTGACGAAGCGTCTTAGGTTGTTCATGTTCTACCTGTTCATCAGGGCCCCGAGCTCTCGAGCCCCTCCCTGAATTCAATGGACTAGGGCTCGCAACACCTCGACGACCCGTATCAGCGTCGCGCCGCCACGGACGCTTCGCCGGTTGTCTTGGAGCCTGAACTCGCCGCTTTGATGTCGTAGACCAGAAGGCGGTCCTGATCGCGCAGGAAGAGTTTCCCGTCTGAAATAGCGGGATAGGGCCAGTTGAGCGGCGAGGCGTTCGGAATCTCGAACTGCCCCTTTTCCTTGTAGCCAGCTGGAGTCGCTTCGATCAGCATCACGAAGCCGTTCTCGTAGCGGAAAATGAGGTGTCTGTCCGCGTAGGCGATCGCGGCCGAGCCCTTGCCCGCGTTCCGAATGTCGCCTCCCCAGACCTTCCGGCCCGTGACCAGCTCGATACAGATGGGCAGGCCCATGCGATGTCCCTGGCCGGCGTAGATATGCCCGCCCACCAGAACCATGCCGCCGTGATGGTTCTGGAAGGTCTGTCCATCCAGGAAATACTGCTCGGTCGCCGCTACTTCGTCGCCCACCTTGGAGAGTTTCAGGAGGCCGCTGCCGGTCTGGTAGCCGGTAGCCGAGAACACGTAGTCGCCGCTCACGATCGGCGTCGAAATGTTCGCGGTGTCGTTCGCGACCTTGTTGTAGGTCCAGAGGAACTTCCCGTCCGATGCACGGACCCCGACGACACCGCGGCCCGTGAGCTGGACATACTGCTTCACCCCCGCGCCGTTCGAAATGACGATGGAGGAATAGCCGGCGCCATCGAGACCCGCGGGGCCAAACGTCCCGGCCTTCGTGCGCCAGATTTCCTTGCCCGTGGCTTTCTCGAGGCAGACCATCAGGGCGTTGGCGGAGCCCGGCGTTGCCACCAGGCGGTCGCCGTCGACGAGAGGCGATTCCGACCACTTCCAGCCCGACATCATGCGCCCGCCGAAGTCGCCGGGCAGGCTCTTCTTCCAGCGCACCTTGCCGGTCGCCGCCTCGAGGGCTATGAGATCCCCCTCGGTGCCGATGGCATAGATCACGTCGCCATCTGCGGTCGGGGTGCCCCTCGGACCCTTGTACTGGTCGTCGGTCCAGGCCGGACCGATGCGGGTCTTCCACTCGATCGCCTTCTTGTCGAGGGAAAGGGCGATCACGAACTGGTCGGCGCCAAGGTCGCCCATGGTGAACAGGCGGCCGTTCTGGATCGACACACTCGAGTAACCGGTGCCCAGGCCGCTCACTTGAAAGGCCAGTTTCGGACCTCCTTCGGGCCACTGCTGGAGCAGGCCCGACTCCAGGGACTGCGCGTCACGGTTGGGTCCGCGGAACTGCGGCCAGTCCGCCCGGGCACTCCCCACCGGCAGGGTCACCGCGACGATGACCATCGCGGTTGGGACAAACGGTCTCATGAGGACTCCTGATCTTCTGAAAAAGGACAAATCGTCAACCGAAGCAAAGAATACGTCCGTCCGTCGCTGCGACCAGAAGCCGGTTCTCCGCGATCGCCGGAGACGTGGCCACGGGCGCGCCGGTCTCGTACGAGAAGACACTCTTACGAGATGAGACGTCCACACCTCGGATTCGGCCGTCGTGCGATCCAAAAAAGACACGGGAACCCTGAAGGACGGGAGAGGAGTCGATCTTGCCCTGAGTCTCGAACGTCCAGGCGAGCTTTCCGGTCCGGGCGTTAAGAACGTGCAACGCCTTGTCGCGGGAACCGACGAAAGCGAAGCCAGAAGCGATGAGAGCCGACGAGAAGAACGGGAACAGCTTCTTCGGGACGTATCGCCAGATGACGGCCTTTCTGGCGATATCGATCGCCACCACTTCGTTCCCGAACGTCCCGAAGACCGCGACGCCGTCGGCGATCGCCGGAGACGCGGCGGTATAGCCCCCGAAGGGGACATCGAGCCGGACGCTCCCCGTCTTGATCTCGAGGCCGCGGAAGTGCCCATCGCAGCCGGCGACGTAGGCCACACCGTCCAGAATGGCGCAGGTCGCATGGATCTGGGCCTCGGTTTCGTGAATCCATTGTCGCTTGCCGTCGGTCAGGCTCAAGGCATGAAGCGTTCCGTCGTAGGAACCTACAAGGGCGTTTCCCGAACCCACCGCCACCGAGGCCTTGATCTCCGATCCACCTTCGGTCTCGTGGGACCAGATCTTCTTTCCGTCCGGGAGGGTCAGGGCGTGGACGACGCCTCCGAGGTCGGCAATGAGGACGAGTCCCTCCGCACACGTGGGCGCGGCCTCGAACCCAGCCTCAACCCTGACCCTCCAGACCGGCTTTCCGGAAGCGATGTCGAGGGCGACAAGATCGCCGTCCCTGGTCGCAAACACCACACGGCCGCCCGTCACCACCGGAGACGTGGGTTCACTTTCCGCTTCGAAGCTCCACTGAAGCTCTGGCGACGGGGGCAGTGGCGAGGAGGCAATGCCCCGAAGCGCCGAATCACCCCGAAAAATGGGCCAGCCGGAACCTGTCTCGGCGCGCGGCGCCTGCGCACGGCCAGGCACCGGGCCACTGAGGAGGGCTAGGCCGGAAGCGCAACCCGTCAGCCAATCACGTCTCGAGATAGGGTGCGCCATGAGGTCGAACGGGCCTGGGACCGCTGCCTCCTTCAACGGGAAGCCGTCTTGGCGCCTTCCTTGATCGCGAAAAGCCGGTTTCGGGCGAGGATGTAGAGAACCCCGTCTTTGGGATAGACCGTGGCGTAGACCGCCGATCCCATGTTCGTCTCGCTCAGGAGTTTCTTGGTCTTGCCGACGGCCAGGACCGCGACATCGCCGTCCTCGTCTCCGAGATAGATCTTTCCATCGACCACCTTCGGCGAAGCCCACACCGCAGCCAGCATGTCGTGCTTCCAGTACAAGGCTCCGGTCTTTACGTCGAGCGCATAAAGGAAACCCGACAAGTCGGCGGTGTAAAGGATGCCTTCGTGAATCGCCACGGTGGAGATCGTGCGGTGAAACTCGTCTCCGCCGCGACGCCAGATCACACCCTTGTCCGTAATGTCTCCGGAAAGGGAGGCGTCGATCGCCCATAGATTTCCCACACCCTCGCCGTGCTCGGGATCCTGGCCAACGCCAATGAAAACCTTGTCGTCATAAACAACCGGAGTCGCGATGATGTCGTTCTTGGTTCCGCTGCCGCCCAGGCGATACACGGCATCCTTGGGATTGGCGTTGAACTTCCAGTTCAGCTTGCCGGTCTTGGGCTCGAAGCTGTAGACCCAGCCGTCTCCGCCTCCGAAAACCACCTGGGGCTTGCCCTTGACCATCCCGTACGACGCATTCGACCAGTTCCCGTGGATGATCCTGTTGCCGGGCTCCGCGCTCTCCCATACGACTTTCCCGGTCTTCTGATCAAGGGCCAGAAAACTAGGGGCCTGGGGCGAGGGGATGTTGACGTGACCCTCGTCGACTCCGTTTCCGGTGGTGACGTAAACGAGACCATCGACCACCAGGGGAGAACTGGCGGCCAGGTTGTGGGGGAAGACGTCCGCCTCGCCCATCAGATCGAAGGACCAGATGACGTCGCCGTCAATCGGGCTCGTTTCCTTCTCGTCGGTCACACCCTCGTTCCCGTTCCTGAGGCCGGCGACATCAAGGGCCACGATCCTCGCCTGGTTCGAGGTGTAGTAGAGCCGATCTCCGTCGACGAAAGGCGTCGAGCAAACGCCCTGCTGCGGCCAGTCGTTCACCCGGCCCGATGACAACTTCTCGGTCGCCATCTGCCAGAGGAACTCGCCTTTCTGCGCATCGAACGCCATCACCACGCCCCGGTCGCCCTTGATCTTCGGATTGCGGTTGCCTTCGTTGTTCGTCCCGATGAAGACCCGCCCTCCCGCGACCACCGGTCCCGCATAACTCTGCGACCCTGCGGGCTGAGACCAGAGGATGTTCATCCCCTTCTCCGCGTCCCAGGTGGTCGGTAGACCCTTCTCCGCGGATACGGAGTTGCGGTTCGGGAACTCGCCGAAGAGAGCGCGGTCGGGCGCCTGGGAACCCGCCGTGCCTGATCCTTGGGCTGCGAAGAGGGCGACGATGAGGGCGACAGAGAGAAGAACGCGGCGCATTATTTTTAGACCTCAGCGGTTCGAAGTGACTTTGAGATTGTCCCAACTGATGTCGGCGGGCGAATCGCCGTAGAGCCCGGGGGCGCCGGCCTGAAGAACGATCGGATCCTCGAGCTCAATCGTCCAGGCGGACGGTTCCGCTTCGCCTCGTTTCCAGACCTTGCCGCGTACCGTTGTTTTCGCCGTTCCCGGCTCCACCACCAGCTTCATCCGGTACCAGACGTCGCTTTCAACCGCGAAGGCCGCTTCCTTGGAGAAACTTAACTCGGAAGCCCACGATCTGATCTGGAGCTTTTGGTGAACCCCCTGCATGTCGAGGGTATACCCGTTGTTGATGAGGCCCACGTCGCCCATGCGGCGGCCCTTGCGGATCGCTCTGACATCGGACTCGATGACGTAGCCCTGCATGGTCGCCGGGCCAATGAAGACGGTCGCGCGATTGAGGCCGGTCTGAACCGGGGCTTTCGCGAGAATCTTGCCTTCGGGCGAGTCGGAAATTGTGAGGCGGCCCGCGCCCACCCAGTGGCCGGGCACCTTCCCCCCTTCAAAATCGTCGCTCCAGGGCAGCGCGCCGAAAACGCGAACTCGGGCGCTTCCTTCCAAAGCCCCCGCCTTCGCGACAACCTTGCCCGATTGGAGAGAGCGGGAGGCGTCGGCTGAAAAAACGCCCGCGGCGTCCACTGTGCCGACGAGGCCATTCAGCGAGAAGGTCACCGACGAAGGTGCTTTGACTCTTCGCCCTTGAGCATCGAAGCCGCGCACTTCGAATGAGACTTTCTCTCCGGACGCGGCTGCGGTCTCCGCGGGGAACAGAGCAATCGAGGCCAGAGGTTGCTCGGTGGCGGTCGCGTCCTTCGGCCAAGGCATGACGGTTGCGGGCGACCCGACGGCAGGCCCCTTGTACGCCGCCTTCTTGTCGCCCAGGCAGTACAGGATGTTCTCGGTCAGAAGATAGAGCCTTCCGTAGGCGGGAGCTACGGATCCCCAGACTTCCACATGGCGTCCTTCGGGCATCTTCAGTTGGACGTGGCTCAGGGTCTCAAACCTGTCGGCTGTGGGTTTGAGGATGTGGACATTGCCGTTCACTTCCGTGGCAAAGATCTTTCCATCCGCCAGTGTGGGCGAGCCGCGGCCGATGGTTCCCAGATTGGTTTGAAACAGATGAGCCCCCGTGGTGGCATCGAGCGCATGCAGGTTCCCCGAGTTGTCCGTGGCATAGATACGGTTCCCGTCCAGAAGGGGCGCGGCGAAGGCGGCGGTGATGCCGTCCGCGTGCCACTTTCGCCCGGTGGCCGTGATGTCCCCTTTGAGAGATCCGTCGATCGCGATCACCTGTCCCATGAAGCCGCCTTCGAGCGGCTCATCGCCCTGATTGGCGTAGACGATGCCGTCGCGGATAGTGACGGGGGCGTTGAGCGATCGGGGCGAAAAACGATAGTTCCACGCGAGTTCGCCGGTGCGTACCCGAAGGGCATAGATCCAACCGTCGGCCCCGCCGCCGATCAGCAAACGCTCGCCGCCGATGACGCCCACGATGGCGTTCGCCTGGTTGTTGAAATCCTCGACCGCGGCGGCTGAGGGTGTCGCCACCCATTCGACCTTGCCGTTCCGTTTGTCGAGCGAGGCGTAGCGCTGTCGAAGCGGCGCCTGCTCGCCCCACGACGAGCCCACGATGCTGACGATCAGGGAGTCGTCGTCGATGAGAGGCGAGTGGGTGCGGCCGCCGTAGCCGGAACTTCGGCCCATCTCCTCGCCCAGACGGATCTGCCAGACCGTCTTGCCAAAGCGATCGAACGCGATCAACAGGCCGTCGCCGTTTTGAGCGTAGAGGTACCCGGTCTCGGGGTCCCCCGAAACGCTGGCCCAGCCGACCCTTGAGAAGGGGATCGTGGTGTTGTGAACCACGAAACGGCGCTCCCAGAGTTTGGCGCCATCCTTCGCGGAGAAGCAGCCGATAGTCTCGTAGCGGGAATCGGCGCGACCGGAGGCGCACACGCGGCCATCGAAGACCGCCGGCGTCGACCGGCCGGTGTGTGGAATCTTGAAGACCACGTTCTCCATCGTGGTGGGCGACCAGGTGGAGATGAGTCCGGTTTCTGTGGATGTGCCGTTCCCGTTGGGACCACGCCACTGGGGCCAGTCCCCCGCAGCGCCGCGAACCGCAAGTGATGAAACGAGAACGATCGGAAGGATTGCGCTGGAGAGTCCCTTTGTCATGGCCGCCTTTTCTGGTGAATTGATACTACGACGCGACCCGAGCCACTGCCCAAACGAGGCCGACTACACCTAAGACTAGCGAAAGGGGGCGCGCCACGAGGCGGCGGTAGCGGACGGGATCTCGCAACGGAAGGCTCACGAGAAAGGCCGCGGCCAGCACGGAGATCTGGCCCAGCTCGACCCCAAGGTTGAAAAGCAGAAGAGCCATGAGCTTTTGGCCTTCGACCAGTGGTGTTTGCGCAAGAACTCCGGCAAAGCCAAGACCGTGCAGAAGACCAAAGACAAACACCACGGCGGCGCGCCCGCGCGAAACGCCTGACCCTCGCAGGACGTTCTCGAGACTCACGATCCCGATGGAAAGGGCGATCAACGGCTCAACAATGCGTGGCGAAAGGGACAGGATGCCGAAGGTCGAGAGGGCCAGCGTGGCACTGTGAGCCAGGGTGAAGACTCCGGTCTGGATCAGGAGGGCCTTCATTTCCCGTCCACCCAGAAACAGGGCGAGAACGAAAAGAACGTGGTCGAGGCCCAGGGGAACGATGTGCTTGAAGCCGATGACCACGAGTTCGGAAAGACCGGCCTCGGGTTCGCCCGCGATCAGCTTGATCTTCGGGCACTCCTCGCCGGGAAGGCAGATGTGGAACTCGCGTCTTCCCGTCCCTTCATCGATGAAGGACAGTTCGATGGCCGGAAAGGCGCGCGAGGCGAAGAACCGGAGTTCTCGCGCGCCCGCGGGCACCTGGCCGGTGAGCCGCGCTTCCACACCAAACACCTCAACCCCGGCTCGCGCGGGCCGTGGGCGGAATTGAGGAAACGAGACGGCGAAATCGAGAGGCTTTCCATCCGCCCGGACGCGGAGGCGACGCGAAAGCAGGTTCTTGAGTTCGTCCTCTGCCTTCTGGAAATCGGCCTCGGTCATCTCCAGCAGCGTTCGAGCTGCCATTTCGGGATCGGTACTCGGGTCGATGCCCAGCGCCAGCGCGTCAAGGTCGAGCTTGAGCGTTACGTCGAAGTTCCGGACGCGATCCACGCGAAAGGTCGTGGTGGTCCGCTCGAACGTGTGAGCCTCGGCTGGTCGCTCGGCGGAGAAGCCCACAACAAGGGCGAGGCACGCGACTTCGTAGAACGTCGGCCGCGGCCCTAAGATCGGCGGCAATTTGAGTCGCATGGTCGAAGCGATTATGGAGGATCGATGGCGGAAGAGGACAGACCGTTGACGGTCGTCGAGTGGGTGATCGTCATTCTGGCGTCGCTCGGCTTCGCGTTCGACACTTACGAGCTGCTGATGCTGCCGCTGGTTCTGCCTCCGGCCATCCAATCGCTCGGCGGATACAAATTCGGCTCGCCTGAGTTCGGGATGTGGCGGGACCTGATGTTCTACCTCCCCGCGGTCTGTGGCGGCATCTTCGGTCTGCTCGGCGGCTACCTGACCGACCGCCTGGGACGCCGAGCCGTCCTCGTCGGCAGCATCCTTTTGTACGCCTTTTCCGCGGGTGCTTCCGCTTTCGCCACCACACTTCCAGTGCTGCTGGCCCTTCGCTGCATGACGTTTGTGGGTGTGTGCGTGGAGTTTGTGGCCGCGGTAGCCTGGCTCGCCGAGCTGTTCCCGAATCCCGCCAGACGCGAGCGCATCCTCGGAATCACCCAGGCCTTTTCATCCCTGGGCGGAGTGATGGTGACCGCCGCCTTCACGTGGGTGGCGAGGCATGGCGACTCGCTTCCCGCGATCGCCGGCGGTCACGAGCCCTGGCGGTACACGCTTATGTCCGGACTGATCCCGGCGCTGCCTCTGATTCTGCTTCGCCCGTTCCTTCCCGAGTCTCCGGTCTGGTTGGAGAAGCGGAAAGCGGGGACGCTCAAGCGCCCGATCGTCGCGGAGATTTTCGCACCGGCGTTGCGACAGACAACGACGA
>JANLWV010000069.1:0-5267 GCA_031364765.1 Vicinamibacteria bacterium | reverse complement strand
GCTGCGAAAACCCCGCTTCGCGCGTCTCCCGCTGAATCGTTTGAATTTCAGCGAGCGCCGCGTCAAGAGCGCGGGCCATCAGTTGATGCATCGTCTCCGGATCGTCGCCCGAGACGAAGTAAGGCTTGTGACCATACCCTTCGAGGAGGCTCTCGAGTTCGCCGTCGTTCAGTCTCGCCAGCACGGTGGGGCTGGCGATCTTGTAGCCATTCAGGTGCAGGATGGGCAGGACGGCGCCATCATGCTCCGGGTTCAGGAACTTGTTCGAGTGCCAGCTGGCCGCCAGTGGCCCGGTCTCCGCTTCGCCGTCACCAATCACGCACGCTGCCAGCAAATCAGGATTGTCGAAAACCGCGCCGTAGGCATGCATCAGCGAGTAACCCAACTCGCCGCCTTCGTTAATCGACCCGGGTGTCTCCGCGGATGCGTGGCTCGGAATGCCGCCGGGGAACGAAAACTGTTTGAAGAGCTTTCTCAAACCCTCGGCGTCCTGAGAAACGTGAGGATAGAACTGACTGTAGGTTCCCTCGAGGTATGTGTTCGCGACCATGCCCGGGCCTCCATGCCCGGGGCCACAAACGTAAATCACATTCAGGTCATTCTTCGCAATCAGTCGGTTGAGGTGGACGTAGATGAAGTTAAGTCCCGGCGTCGTTCCCCAGTGACCGAGCAGTCGGCGCTTGACGTGGGCGAGCTTCAGAGGTTCGCGCAACAGGGCATTGTCCGTCAGGTAAATCTGTCCGACCGAGAGGTAGTTGGCGGCACGCCAGTACGCGTTCATCCGACGGACTTGTTCCGCGTTTAGGGGTGGCACATTTGTCACGTCAGCGTTAGTCAGCAGAATACCCTCGACAGCAGTCATAGCCAACCTCCGCGGAAACCCGCTCGACGCAACCCGTTCACGATGTAGGGGCACTTTCGCGTCCACCCCCACAAGGCGCCGGTGCGGTAGTTTTCGATCATCAGAATGATCGGACCTTGGTTGATCCCGAAATGCCAGGGTGAGACCCAAAAGCCGTAGGGATTGCCGGGGATTCCCGGGTGGGTCGGATTGAAAGACGCCTTGAAGCCGTAGGAGTTGAACTTCGTCATCTGGGCCTGGTGAATGCAATGGTGGAGCGCGGGCAAAACGATTTCGGGGGCGAAGGGGAGCGAGGCCACCAGCGCCCACGGCGCCAGCGTTCCGTCATCGGGCCCGTCCGGCACGCCGCGACACACGTAGTCGAAGAATTGACGCTCGATTCCGTCTATCGTTCTGGTTTCGGGGCCGGGGCCTTCGCTGGCGGTGATGCCCCAGCAATCGACGCCATAGTCTTTGAAACCGCGGGGGTTGTCGACCCCGTAGCGTTGTTGCACATAGGTGGCACGGCGGCTGTTCTCGAAGTAGTCGATGCCTTTGTCGCGCATGAATGCATCCTGAACGCCGCGAAAATCCAACCAGACATGCGAGAGCTGATGGATGAACAGCGGCCCGGCCTGCAGATATTCGTACCCGTAGCAGCGCTCCCACTTGTAAGTGGAAACCCACGCTGCGTAGCTCTCTTCGGGCAGAGGAAAAGTCGGCGAGCCCAGCCCCAGCGTGTACAGCAGCAGCGCCTCGTCGTAGCCTTCCCAGCGATATTTGAGAAAGCCACTCTCGGGCTTCCAACCGTGAGTCACGGTTGCTCCACCGTCTTGCGCCCACTGCCAATCTGCACGGCGGTAAAGCGCGTCGGCCAGGGCGCCTATTTCCTTCTCGTCCGCGGTATCGGCATCGAAATAGATCCCCGCCACCAACGCGCCGGCCAGCAAAAACGCGCTATCCACGGTCGACAGCTCGCATTGCCAGGCACGCCGGCCAGTCTTCATGTCAAGAAAGTGATAGTAAAACCCCTTGTAGCCGGTGGCGCCAGGCTCGGGGCCTTGCGGGCTGTTCCAGAAGAAGCGCAGCGTCGTAAGGGTTCGTTCCACCGCCGCGGCCCGCGACATAAGACCGCGTTCGACGCTCACCGGATAACACGCTAGCGCCAGGCCGGTAGCGGCAATGCTGGAGGGCCAACCCGGCGCCGTCTTGTCGATGACCAGCCCGTTTTGGGGATTCGCCTCGTGCAAGAAATAGCCGAAGGTTTCGAGCTGGAGCTTCTCCAGTTCTGCATCGACGGTTACTTGGTCGCTGTTCATGGTTTTGCTCAGTTTTGCTGGCTCCAAGGCAAGCGCGCTCGGCTTCCCGGTCTTCGCATGCGCCTTATTGGCCATTGCCGGGCGGCCGGATCGCCGCCAGGGCATCGTTGACGATTGTCTGCCCCTCATCGATGATGCGGCGCAGATGAGTCTCCCCGAGGAAGCTCTCCGCATAAATCTTGTAAATGTCCTCAGTGCCTGAGGGACGCGCCGCGAACCATCCGCTCGCGGACGTCACCTTTAACCCGCCGATGGGAGCGCCGTTGCCGGGAGCGTAGCTGAGAATCGCCTGGATCTCTTCGCCCGCCAGTTCCGTAACCGACGTATGCTGAGGCGACAGCTTCGCCAACCGTTCTTTTTGTTCCGGGGAGGCCGGCGCCTCAATGCGGTCATAGACAGGATCGCCGAACTCACTCGCCAGGTCGCGATACACCTCCCCCGGGTCGCGATCCAGACGGGCCGTGATCTCCGCTGCGAGCAGGCCTGGGACAATTCCGTCCTTGTCGGTCGTCCAGACCTTTCCATCCAGACGGAGGAAGGACGCGCCCGCACTCTCCTCGCCGCCGAAGCCAAGCGAGCCGTCGATCAAGCCATCAACAAACCACTTGAAGCCGACCGGAACTTCGTAAAGCCTGCGGCCGAGCTTTGCGGAGACGCGATCAATCATTTGGCTGCTCACCACTGTCTTACCGACCGCGGCCGTCTGAGGCCAATGCGGCCGGTGTTGAAAGAGGTAGTGGATCGCGACCGCCAGGTAGTGGTTGGGGGGGAGCCAACCGGCGCTTGGCGTGACAATGCCGTGCCGGTCGTGGTCTGGATCGCAGGCGAAAGCGATGTCGAACCGATCCTTCATGTCGATCAGGTTCCGCAGGGTGTAGGACGAGGACGGGTCCATGCGGATCTGGCCGTCCCAATCGACGCTCATGAAACGGAAGGTCGGGTCGACGGCCTCGTTGATCACGGTGAGGTTCAAGCGGTAGCGCTCGGCGATCGGCCCCCAATAGTGAACACCGGCCCCGCCGAGGGGATCGACGCCTATCCTGATGCTCGCGCCGCGAATCGCGTCCATATCGATCACATTGCCGAGATCGCTGACATAAGCGTTGAGATAGTCGTGCCGGTGCGTCGTTGAGGCCCGAAGCGCTCTCGCGAGGGAGATCCTCTTCACATCTCTCAAGCCACCCTGAATGAGCTCGTTGGCCTTGCCCTGGATCCAGGCCGTGACGGCGCCCTCTGCCGGGCCGCCGTTTGGCGGGTTGTACTTGAATCCGCCGCTCCTGGGCGGATTGTGGGAGGGCGTGACGACGATGCCGTCAGAGAGTCCCTCTGTGCGCCCCCGATTGTAAGTAAGGATCGCGTGGGAGATGGCGGGCGTCGGTGTGTATTCGTCGGCCTTCGCGAGCATGACTTCCACGCCGTTCGCCGCAAGCACCTCAAGCGCGCTCGCCAGCGCCGGCACGGAGAGCGCATGCGTGTCCATCCCGAGAAACAGGGGGCCTTCGATCTTCTGTTCCTTCCGGTACAGGCAGATGGCCTGGCTGATGGCGAGGATGTGCCACTCGTTGAAGGACACGTCGAACGCGGAACCACGATGCCCGGAGGTGCCAAACGCTACCCGCTGCCCGGAGACCGCGGGATCGGGAACCTCAGAGTAGAAGGCGGTGACGAGCCTGGGCACGTTGACCAGCATCGCTGGTTCGGCCGGTTTTCCCGCGAAGGGACTAACCTTCATTGCCCCTCCCCAAGGCCCACCCTAAATACTCACAGTGCCGCAGCAGCCTCCGGCCTTGTCTACGACAGGCAGGCTCCTCGCGTGGTGCTGGTGCATTTTGAGTCGCGCATTTTCAACTGACTCATCCGCGCCACAACAAGCAGACGCTGGCCGCATGATTTCTTCGACGTGGACGCCTGCGGCCTCGCGGTCATCGGCCGCCACGCGGCAGCACACGTCGCGCTCGGTGACGACGCCGACCACCTTCAGGGTTTCTCTATCCTCGACGACGGGTGCGCAACCGCAGCCCGAGTCGCGCATCGCCCGCGCCGCATCCGCCGCGCTCTCTTGCGGCGTGCAGCATGCAGACGCCTTGATTGGTTCCATCGCATCACTACAACAACCCATGGTCTCTCCTCGTCATTTTCTTTGTGTCCTGTTTATCGTTTCGGAAACGCGCCGGACTGCCTCGCACAAGTGTCGCAGTCCGGCGCGCTCCCACTTGCTTCTTCTCTTTTTCGATGTCCTTCAGGTCTTCGATTTCCTTCATCCCGGGCATGTCCTTCATGGCGCTTTTTCCGCGTCTGGTGGCGGCGCAAAACATGGCGTCTGCGTTTCAGCGAACGAATGTGTTGCGGGATTGCTTTGCTTCGAGCAGGGCACGCCCGTGTCGCGGCCAAGGGCGCGTTTCACGGCCGTGGCTCAGTGGTGGGGGGCAGGGCAACCGGTCACGGCGAAGGCGGTTGCGACGATCACAAAGAGCATTCGAGCCGGTCGTGTCCATCGTGGTTGGTTCAGGGCGAGGAAGGCGCGCGCGATAGTGTTCATTATTTTCATTTTGTCTGTTGTCGTTTGCGGTGTTGAACTTCTGGTTTGCGGCTTACTGCGAAGGCTGCACACCCCATCCACGAAAGGGGAGGTCTTGGCGCCGCGTGTTAGGCCGCGTACGACATCATGCTCTTTTGTTGGACACTTTCATGATCAAGACGACCAGCAAAACCACCACCAGTAGGCCGATCACTGGCATGATCCATGCGCCTCCGTTCGTCCAGTCGTTCATCATCCATCCGTTTGCGTGATTCATAAGCATCCTTTCTTGTTACGGTGCTGTTACGGCTTGTTCCATCTTCACGCGCTTCAACAACAGCGCGTTTCCAACTACCAGCAGGGTTGAGCCGGACATCGAAAGAGCCGCGACCTCGGGACTGAGCAGCCAGCCGGTGGAGGGATAGAGAACGCCGGCGGCGAGGGGGAAGGCGATGACGTTGTACCCGGCAGCCCACCAAAGGTTCTGCCGCATCTTGCGCCTGGTCGCCCGGCTGAGCATGACCGCGCCAATCACGTCGAAAGGGTCGCTCTTCATCAGGACCACGTCGGCGGCCTCCATGGCGACGTC
>JANLWV010000031.1:0-4580 GCA_031364765.1 Vicinamibacteria bacterium | reverse complement strand
CGCCCGCATCCGCGGCATCCTCGATCGCGCGTCCATCCCGTGGCAGACCCAGACCCCGAAGGTGGGCGTGGGCGGCGGCGGGACCATCGGTCAGTTCTTTTCGGACTGGGACATGGAAGTCATCGACATGGGCGTGCCTCTGAGATCGATCACCGCGCGCGCCGCACAATAGGACGAGAGTCGATCGTCCTGACCGTAGCCACCGGTCAGACCGCGATCGATGCCGACGTCGGCGGGCATGCGGGCGGGAACGAGGTGCAGTTCACCCGACACGAAGTCCTCTTCCATGATGCCGTAGCGGGCGGTCATTTCCTTCATGACCGCTGCGATGAGGGACCCTTCGGTGGGGATGCTGGCCGCCACCGGATCCAGCTCCTCGGCTTCGAGGACGTTCTGGTACGTCCGCGTGCGCAGCGGGGTGTCGGAATGGGGCGCGTTGTCCGGGATCACGAAGACCGGGTCAGAGTCTTCCATGCCTATGGAGACATCGATTGTCTTCCCGTCGGTGGTGTCCACGCGACCGATCAGGGCCAGCGGCTCATTCGCGTACTGGTAGCGCTTGACCCCGCCGTATTCGACGGTGTTGAACATGGCGACCGCCCCCGCCACGTAGATCGGGCGCGCCTTCAGGTCGAGGTGGGAAGAGTCGTGGTGCGTGCCCACCACACGCAGGCCCGCCGCGATCGCGTCCGAACCGACGACCACCAGCATCACCGCTCGATCCCGGCCGTTCACGATCAGCTTGGCTCCTGGCTTGACCTGCGACCCGGTGGTGAACTCCGCAAAACCCGCGGCCTTCGCCTGCCTCATCACTTCCTTGGTGGAGAAGTAGGCGCTGCGCGCGGCCTTCAGATACGACTTGTACCCGTCATTGAAGGCGAAGATCTCCTTGCGCTGGTCCGCGGTGGCGAGTTCCCAACCGCTCTTCTTGCCGTCCCACACGGTCTTGAGCGGAGAAACAGAAGGCCCGGCCTTCGGGTCCTGAGCAGGTACCAATGCGGGCGCCGCGAGGGCGACCACGAGGGCGAGAGGGATGGATCGCATGAAAACTCCAAAATGGTGAAGGAGACTAGTTGAACGTGGAGTCTATTTGTCTTCGGCCCTGCTGAGGACGTAGGAGGAAGCGGTCTTGTCGAACCCGGTGATGGCGAGCCCCTCGGCCAACGCGCCCTTCAATTCGGCCTCGACCCTTTGCTGCTCCGCCCGCGCCTGCCGCGGATCGCCTTGGACGAGTTCGTTCCACGCCGGAGGTATGGCGACGCGGGCATGGCCTTGAGGCACGGACCGACGCTCGCCACACGAGAGGGCGGCGACGCGGGGCGATTCGAGGTCCCAGGAAGCCAGCAACCGGTCGGTGGGCAGGCCGTGGTGGAGGGCTGACGTGGTGACGCCGTAGAAGTCGCTCAGGTACAGGCAGACGGTGACGCCGAGAAGTTCCAGATTGAGGTGGGCATTGCCTGCCTGCATGGGGTCGAAGGTCCAGGTGATACGCCGAATCCCGCTCTGCAGAGCCCGATCGCGTTGCGCCCACTTGAGGCCCTGGCCCATCCTGGTTCCCCGGAACGGCGGCCGGACCGCCAGCATGTCGGAGTGCCAGTACACCTCACCCCTCACGTAGGCGGGGACGGCGTAAGCGAAACCACCGACGACACCCTCGTCGCTAAGGGCGATCAAAACCGAGCCTCCGGCGTGCTGGCTCGCCTTCAACTGGATGCGGCCGACGATCTCCAGGTCCTCCACATTCCAGACCTCGCGCTGGATGAGGCTCACCTGGTCGAGATCCTCGTGAGACGTGGCTTCGCGGATGCGCATGAGGTTCAGATCAGCGAACTGACGGTTGAACTCTAGCTGGAACGCGGCATCTGGCAAGATGGGCCGAATGAAGCGACGCGAATTTCTCAAACTCGCCGCCGCAACACCGCCGCTCACTCGCGCGACGCCTTCCCTCGCTCCCGACCGGCCGTTCGACTTCATTGTGGTGGGTGCGGGCTCGGCGGGATGCGTTCTGGCGAACCGGCTCTCCGAAAGTCCATCCGTCCGCGTTCTCCTTTTGGAGGCTGGCGGATCGGGAGAGGGCGACCCCGCGGTGACCACTCCAGGCCGATGGGCGTCGCTGATCGGATCGCCTTACGACTGGGGTTACCGCACCGAGCCGGAGCCCGGGCTTCTGGGTCGGGCCCTCGTGTTTCCGCGCGGCAAAGGGCATGGTGGGTCGAGCGTCATCAACGCGATGACCCACATCCGTGGCCATCGTCTGAGCTTCGATCGCTGGCGGGCGCTGGGGAACGAGGGTTGGGGCTACGACGACGTTCTGCCTCTCTTCAAGCGCTCCGAGCGGAACGACGATGGAGCGTCGCGGTATCGCGGCGCGACGGGCCTGCTTTCCGTGACTCACGGCCACGATCCCCACGATGGCCACCGGGCGTTCCTCGCCGCCGCGGCCCAGAACGGCTTCAGGGCCGAGCCGCGTTTCGATTTCAACTCTCCGTCGCCCGAGAACGTCGCCGGCTTCTATCAGAAGAACATCCTGAATGGCCGAAGGCATAGCGCCGCCGCTGCTTTCCTCGCGCCCGTGCTCTTAAGGCCCAATCTCGAAGTCCGTTCGAACGCCCAGGCCACGCGCCTCCTCTTCTCGGGAGGGCGCGTCACCGGCGTTGAGTATCGGCGGAGCGGAGCCCGCGAAAAAGCGCGCGCCTCGCGCGAAGTGATTGTGTGCGCCGGGGTCGTGGAATCGCCAAAGCTGCTGATGCTTTCGGGGATCGGTCCGGCCGATCATCTGCGCGCCCACGGCATCAAGGTGGTGTCCGAACTCGCCGGCGTGGGCGGCAATCTCCAGGATCATCTGAAGGTCTCGATACGCTGGCAGGGGAAGACCATGCTGCCTGGTTCCACGGTGACCGCGGGACTCTTCACCGCCTCGTCGCCGGCCTCGGCCGGAGCCAGCCCGCGGCCGCCCGATCTTCAGTTCTATGTCGGCCGGGGTCTCGATCAATCGGATCGCTTCGTGACCATCACGGTGTCGCACGTGACCCCGGGGTCCAGAGGCACGATCCGCCTTCGCTCGGCCGCCGCCCTGGCCGCTCCGGTGATCCGCGGGAACTACCTCGAAGATCCCTTGGATGTCCAGGCGCTGATGCGAGGCGTCCATCTGGCGCGGAGGTTCGGAGCGTCGTCCGCTTATGACGCGTTGCGCGGCGGGGAGATCGAGCCCGGTCCTTCGGCAAAGACGGACACCGATCTCGCCGCATTTGTCCGACGTGCCGCCGACACCATCTATCACCCCGCCGGCACCTGCCGTATGGGCCCGAAGAGTGACGCGGCCGCGGTGGTGGACTCCGAACTCCGGGTGCGAGGAGTCAGCGGCCTGCGGGTGGCCGACGCATCGATCATGCCCGAGGTGGTGAACGCCACCACCCATGCGGCCTGCGTGATGATCGGAGAGAGAGCGGCCGAATTGCTGATGACCGGAAAATCAGCATGACCCGGCTGGGTCGGCTCTGGCGGGGGGACGGGGGAGGGCACGAGGTTCTGAATCTCGGCTTCCCGCTGATTCTGTCGATGATGTCGGTCACGATGCAACACTTCGTGAACCGCATTTTTCTCACCTGGTGGTCCGCGGAGGCGGTCGCCGGCGTGACCACGGGCGGCTTTGCCATCTACGTCCTCACCGGACTCTTCAACGGCACCGCGGAGTATGCGACGCCTTTCGTGTCCCAGTATGTAGGAGCGAAACGCGAGGATCGCATCGGGGCGGTGGTCTATCAGGCGGCCTACTTCTCCGTGCTGGCCGGTGTCGTCGGTTTTGTTCTGTCGTACTTTGTGACCCCGCTCTTCGACGCGGTGGGCCACGCCCAATCGATGCGGGTTCACGAGATTGCCTATGCCCGGATCATGCTTCGCGGCACATTTCCGGTTGTGCTGATGGTCGCGTTCTCCACGTACTTCGCCGGGCGGGGCCGGACCAGGATTGTTCTTGGGGTGACCCTAGCCGCCACGCTGCTGAACGTCGTCTTCGATTGGGCGCTCATCTTCGGCAAACTGGGATTCCCGGCTCTCGGAACGGTGGGTGCGGGCTATGCCACGGTCGCGAGTCAGGCCCTCGGCGCCTTGATGTATCTCGCGCTGATCCTGCGGGCCCCCGAACGCATGGCCCATGGTTTCCTCGACTTTCGATTTCAGCCGCGCATCTTTTTCCGTCTGCTCAAGCTCGGAGTGCCCTCGGGCCTGCAACCCTCCCTCGAGATTCTGGCCTTCACTCTCTTCATGTTCGTCATCGGCAACATCGGCGTCGCGCCGCTCGCCGCGACGTCCATTGCTTTCAACCTGAACAGCATGGTGTTCCTGCCCGCGGTGGGTCTGGGCTACGGCGTTTCCACCCTGGTGGCCCGGTACCTCGGCATGAGCCGGCCCGCCCTCGCGGATCGCGCGATCAAGTCAGGTCTTGTGATCTCGCAGGTCTACATGATCGTATGCAGCACCGCTTATCTCCTGGCCCCCGGGTTTCTCCTGGCCCCGTACGCGGTGGGCGCAGACCCGGCGAGTTTCGCCGAGGTGAGTCGAATCACGACCGTCCTCCTCCG